>JARFQZ010000235.1 GCA_029287515.1 Lysobacterales bacterium | reverse complement strand
TGGAAGGAGAGTATGCCCGCGCGAGACAACTCTGCGACAAACACACCGATCGGTTTGTGGCTTACTGGTACCTGGGCGCCACGTGCGGAAAAGTTTACGAAAATTCGGGGTTAACAGGTAAAGCCGAGAAAGCTTACCTTTTTGCAGTGAATTCAGCCCAGGGGAAGGCGTCCGGGCACTATTCCCTGGCCTTGCTGTATCATGGCCAGAATCGTAACGCCGAAGCAAAAGAACAATTTGAACAGGCCATTGCTGCAGAAAGGCAGCGGTTCATGAAAGAGTTTCTTACGGCCGAAATGCTGATGGCTCTTTATCCCCACCGGCAGTCCAGGCTGTTGGAAGCGAAGGGCCACCTGGAAACCGCCGCAGAACTGCAACCCCAGTTTCTTCTGACACAGACAAAACTTGCAGAACTCGAAGAGATGCTGCGTTTCGCCAAAGATGACTGACCTGCCATGAACAATCCCAGTGTTTCCGTTGTTATTCCGGTCCACAACGGAGGACCCGACCTGCAAGCATGCCTGCAGGCAATCGCCGCTTCATCCTGGCAAGTACATGAATGCATCGTTGTGGACGACGCATCAGATGACAACATGACATCCCGGGCTGCTGATGCGATCGAGGCACGGGTGATTTGGCTGAATACTCAGCATGGGCCATCCTTTGCCCGCAACCGGGGCGTTGAAGAAGCCAGCGGCGACATCATTTTTTTTGTCGATGCTGATGTCCTGGTGCACCCGGACACCATCGAGAAGGGAATCGGCGTCCTGCAGTCAGAGCCCGATACCGCCGCGGTGTTCGGCAGTTATGACGACTGCCCCGGGCACCCTTCTTTTATTTCAAAATACCGGAACCTTTATCACCATTGGATTCATCAGACCGCACGGGCAGAAGCGAGTACTTTCTGGACCGGGTGCAGCGCAATTTGGCGTGAAGTTTATCTCGAAACAGGAGGGCTTGAAGAATCCTTCGGTCAGCCCAGCATCGAGGACATCGAGTTTGGGATTCGCTTATGCGCAGCGGGCTATCGCATTCGCCTCGAAAAAGACATGCAATGCCGGCATCTGAAAAACTGGACCCTGGCCAATGTACTGACCACGGACATTTTCCAACGGGGCATTCCCTGGATGACGCTGCTGCTGGCCAGCAAGAATGCACCCAACGACCTGAACATCAATTACAGATCGAGGATCGCGACGGTTCTTGCCGCTTTACTTTGCCTGCTCTTGCTGTTTCTGGGCTTTACAGGCCAGTGGCCCAGCCTTATCCCTGCGATCGCAATGCTGGCGTCATGTTCGGTCTGCGCGTTCTTTGCACTCGCGCAAAAGTCCCACAATTTGCCGGCACTCCTTTTGGTCGGTCTGCCGACCACACTGGCATGCGCTGTCTATCCGCATCTCCCCGGCCTGCTGCCCTTGTTGTTGGTCATGGCTATTGTCTGGACACAGCTTGGCTTCTACAAACTGGTTTTCAAGAAACACAACCTGGCATTTGCATTCGCTGTCGTTCCGATGCAGGTACTGTTTTTCCTCGGTTGTGCGATTTCCGCCGCCGCTGGAATCACGATTCATTTTTTTCGAAAGCTGCAGGGACTTTACGCTCACTGAACGCCAGGGTCCGGTCCTCCCCGACCTCGTGATAATCCGCATCCTGGTTCACTTTCCAGACATCCCATAGTTCTTCACCAGCGAGGATATTCTCCGCAGTCAGCAAGGCAGTCATCATCGCATGGTCCTGGTTGTTGTATTTATGCATACCGTTTCGTCCAACCAGGTGCAGCCCCGGCATGTTCTTTTTCAACCAGGTGTGGAACAGGGCAACCCTTTCTTCATAATTCTCGTCGTAGACAGGGTAGGCGCCGGCCTGCCTGATAACCTTGCCGTCGACTACATGTCCGGGAGTCACCAGTCCCAGGTGAATCAATTCCTCGTCCGCCAGGCGGATAAGGTCCTCATCCTCGGACGTCCACAGGCCGTCTCCCTTGAAACAGAAATATTCCAGGCCCAGGCAATTCAATTCGGGGTCGGGCACCATGTGCGGGGACCAGGATTTAAAATTCTGAATTCGCCCGACCCTGACCGAAGAATCGTGGATATAGATCCAGTTATCGTCGAAGCAATCGACGTCACGGACAATCAGCGCAACCGTCAGGAAATCCCGGTATCGGAGAGCCCGGGCCGCCGTAAGCACCGCTTCCGGAGGTGCGGGTTGTAGACATTCAGCCAGGTCAATGATCGCTGCAGATGAGATCACATGGTCAGCTGAATACTGGTGCGACTTGCCGTCGGTGTCTTCTGCAGTAACCGTCCATGTCCCGGTCTCCGGGTCACGCGCAAGACCTTCAACATTCATCCCCAGAAGAACTTCGCCGCCCGATTCCTGGATCTGTTCAGACGCTGCTTCCCACATCTGGCCGGGACCAAGCCGCGGATATTTGAAAAATTCGATCAGCGTTTTGGGCGTGCTTCCGGCTTTTCTGAGCCAGCCCGGTATCGTTGCCTTCCATACCGCGGTCCCCAATGACAATCCCTTGATTCTCTGAGCTGCCCAATCCGCCGAAATTTCCTGGCACCTCATACCCCAGACCTTTTCGGTATAGGTCTTGAAGAAAATTGAATACAGCCGATGGCCGAACTGGTTGGTTACCCATTCCTCGAAAGTCTGAGGATCACGAATGGGAAACAACCTGGCCTTGAGATATGAAAGCATGCAAAGCGTTGATTCCGGCAGCCCCAGCTTCTTCAGCGCATCGAATGCTCTCAGGGGATAGTCGAACAGTTTTCCACGGTAAAGGATCCGGGATTTGCGTTCCCTCCTGATTAACTGGTCGCCCAGGATTTCTTCCCATAGCCCTTCGATTTCCCTGGACTTCGAGAAAAAACGATGCCCGCCAACATCGAACCTGAATCCCTTGTAGTGTTCTGTCCGTGAAATACCGCCCACGTATACCGGATCCCTCTCCAGGACTATTACGCTGGCGCCGGCGCGGCTAAGCTGCCTGGCGGCCGTTAAGCCGGCCGGGCCCGCGCCAATGCAAATGACACGTGGGGCGCTGTCTTTCACGTTAAGGTCCTCGCTGGATTAAGTGCTAAAAAGCCTCTGGAACGCGCACCGATCTCTATCTGGTGATAAACTCTGAAAATCGTAGGCTTTTGAAATTCCCAGACTCCAAATCAAGGTCGCAGTTTAGTGCTTTTAGGGCGGCGGTTCTATTAATTCATGTCAAACCACTCAATGTTAACCGTAGTTTCGGGCAATAACCGTCAGGAGATCTGAATGATGATCCGCGGAGTACTCACAGCCTTCAAAGACCGGCGGGAGACGATATACATCAACCCGCCTTCCGGCATACCGAAACTGGAACTCCTGGAGGTCTGGCGCAATTGGGACATCATTTTAATCCTTGCCCAGCGCGACATAAAAGTAAGGTACAAGCAGAGTTTTGCAGGCATTGGCTGGGCCATTATCCAGCCGCTGCTGACAATGATCGTCTTCACCGCCGTTTTCGCAGGCGTGGTCAACGTGAACACCCATAATAGCCCTTACCCCCTGTTTTCCCTGGCGGCGCTGGTGCCCTGGTCATACTTTGTTCACGCCATTACGAAGGCTACAGGCTGCCTTGTTGTTGACCAGGATCTGATTAAACGGGTGTATTTTCCAAGGTTGGTGCTGCCAATCTCCGCGGTCATCGGAGGCCTGGTGGATTTTGCCATCGCCTTTGTTCTGATGTTGATCCTGTTGCTATTTTATGACTGGGCTCCGAACCTGAAACTGCTGTTGCTGCCTTTTTTCCTGCTGTTTGCGATTTTGACGGCTCTGGCGCTGAGTTTGTGGCTGTCGGCGCTCAATGTACAGTACCGTGACGTCAACAACGCACTTCCATTTTTTACGCAGCTGATGATGTTCATTTCACCGGTGGCCTATCCCGCCAGTGTCATTCCCGAAAAATGGCAGATGGTATACGCACTTAACCCTATGGCGACGGTTATCAATGGTTTCCGCTGGGTCCTGCTTGAGGAACAGCCCAACCCCGGAATCTATAGCTTGATATCGGTCGCCGTCGTGATGGTTGCGTTGATTGGGGGCTTGTATTTTTTCCGCTGGCAAGAAGACCGGTTTGCAGATGTCGTCTGACCACAAAGCCATAGTCGCCGAGGGGCTCGGCAAAAGCTATTGGGTCGGCGGACACATGCTGATAGACAGAATGGGCATGCATGCATTGGTCGACCGTGCATTGAAAGCACCCGTGCAAGTCATCTCCCGGCTCGTGTCAAACCAGAAACCATCTTCTCATTTTCCCGAAATCCCGGGACACATGAAATGGGCGATTCGAAACGTAAGCTTCAGCGTCGACCAGGGAGAGGTTCTTGGAATTGTGGGTCATAACGGCGCCGGAAAGTCCGTATTACTCAAGCTACTCAGTCGAATCACCCGCCCAACCGAAGGCCGGGCGAGGCTCCATGGGCGCGTGGGCAGCATGCTGGAGGCCGGCACAAGTTTTCACGGCGAGCTCACCGGGCGGGAAAATATTCAGTTGTCAGGAGCCATCCTTGGCATGCCAAGACCCCGGATCACAGCGCTGATGGATGAGATCATCTCGTTTTCGGAAGTAGAAGAATACATTGACACTCCGGTCAAACGTTATTCCACCGGCATGATCTTACGCCTGGGCTTCAGCGTTGCGGCTCACCTGGATACGGATATCATGCTGATCGACGAAGTGCTCGCTGTAGGTGACCAGCGGTTCAAACGGCGGTGCGTCGACAAAATGCGCAGCGTTGCGAGAAGTGGCAAAACCGTTCTCTTTGTCAGCCACGACATGGATGTCCTGAAGCAGATCAGTGACCGTGCCATCCTGATCCGGGAAGGGAGCCTTATCATGGAGGGAGCGCCCGGGCATGTCGTTGCCGAACACGTCAGGTATACCGGCAAATCATAAACCGAAAACGATGATGGTCATTTTCCTGGGGTACAATCGTGCTTTCAAGCCATACAGGTAGCCCCCCCAGTGACTGAACCCCAGGACAAGGCAGACGCCCCGCGCTCCGAATTAGAGCCATCTGCGTACCTCCCTCCTCGTCATGGTCGCCCTCGCTTTCCCTGAATTCACCGAGCAGTTGCCCATTGGTGGCATCAAGGAACTCGAAGGCACGGGTGAATTAACCGTTTCCAACGTCGAGGAGTTCGGCCCGCCGAGCGAGGATATCCAGATCGTGGAGACATTCATCCGTACCACCAACCGGCTCGACAGCCTTGGATATGCACGGCAACTCGCGATCGTTCTGATTGGGGTGTGGCTGTTCATGCTTCCTGTTTCCTGGGTGCACAAGGGCATTCACAAGATGAGTTCACATGACCACTCGCTGGATGAAACCACGCTGGTGCTGCCCGGTATCGTCGCGGGGGTGCAGTTCCGGCGGGCTCTGCAGGACACGTATGATGCCCTGTTTATCCTGGTGGCTATTGGCACCGGACTGGCGGCTGGTGTTCAGGCGCTGGAAATCGCGGCGGTTCTGACCGTGTTCTTCAGCTACGCAACCCTCTACGTTTATTACCTCGGTGACGGTCTTGAGTCGCATCACGCTGCGCATACGTCAGCGATCAAGAAAGCACGGAAAAAAGCCGCGGCTGAGAAACTGACTAATCCGGATTGATTTCCGGGTCCGGTTACAGTGCCGGGTTTCCCTGGCCGAAAACAAACACTTTTCCTTCGCAAATAACCGGCAGACCCGCGTGCTCGCTCAACAGCGGGGAACCCATGTCTTTCGCCCATGCTTCGAAGTCTTTTTCGGGATCGACTCTGCGAAGGATCAGGCGTTCCGTTTCGATCACCTGCTACACCTTTTTCCCGAGACATCTTTTTTCATAAAGTCGCAGCAGCTTGTCTTCATGCTGCGCCTTTTTGAAAAACTGCCCGATATAATCCGACATGGTGGCCTTGTCACTGTCCGATAAACCCGGGATAGCGCCAATCGTCTGCAGAATTTCTGACTCCTGCGATTTCACCTGTCGAAGTGCCGTACCGACATGTTCCTGATCGATGCAATATCCCCTGTACCTGCGTTGCCGGACATTCTTCAACCGCAGCGTAGGGTCGGGTTTGGCGTATTTCGCATTGACGATGCCGGCCAGGTCAAAGTCATAAGGTACGTAATAAATACTGTTCTCTATATCCAGCAGGTCGCCGTTGTGGCAACAGGCATCGTCTTCTTCAGCCAATACAAATGACCAGTCTGTATTACCTATCATGTACTGATAAACGAAAACCAGACCCGCTTGCTCGCGGTTCAGGCGTGACAGTGAAAGACCCTTCACTTCGAGTGCGGCGCCGCCGGTCCGTTGTGCGAGCAATTGCACCGGCTCGATGGCGAATGCGTAACGCAGGCGAGCCTTTTCGGAAAGTTTATTTTCCGTATCGGTGTAGGTAATCCTCATCGGCCTGGCCCGGTAAGAAATATCCGTCAACAGCGAGAAGAGCCGATAGGCCGCATACTCTTCGAGCGTGTTCTGGTCACCCTTGCTGTTATTGTTGCAGTGCGTTACCAGCTTGATTTTCTCAATACCTGCGAACTGCTCGGGTGCTGGCTCCCCTGGGACAAAACGGAAGCGAAGCGGCGGAAATTTGCACACCCGGAGCCGGCTTTTGCCGCGGAGACGAACCATGACCGGGAATTCCTCCCCGTTCAGCTTCAGAATGAACGGGGTTTCCTGTTCTCTATTTTCCGACTCGATCAGGGAGTGCAACGGGCCGACCAGTTCAAATTCCAGCACGCTGTCGTCTTCAAACAGCGGGGCCGAATGCGCGGTGGACCAAAAGAGACCCAACAAAGTCAGGATCAGAAATTGCAGTGGCTTACGCATAAGCTTATTGCTCCCTGATTGTGAATTTAAGAGCGACATCCCCAAAATAAATCGATTCATGTGCTGATGCCGCCAGGCGCAGACGATCACGGCCGGGATCGAAAGGTTCAAGCTCAATCGACCATGCCAGCCCCCCTTCGCCCTGTGGAATCATTTCCCTAGGGGCCTTTTCGTATTTTTCGTTTTCGGACAAGGCAACCATCACGCCATCGAGGGGATGAACGGAACTGAGTTTCAATAATGGACGATTCCCGGTCCGGCTCTCCACCACGAGTTCAAGTTCGAAATCCCCGTTTTTTAAACCGCAAAGACCACTGTCATATCGGCAGTTGGGCTTTTCGACCAGGCGATAGCTCTGTCCTTTTTCAGCGGCGTGCGGTTTCTCGCCCGCGATGAAGTCAACGGCAAAATAGCTGACCAGCACCAGTATCGGCGCGACGATAGCTGCAGTCAGTGCATGCTTATTTTTCAACAGGTTCAAGCGGAGCCTCCAATTCGTCCGTCATCGCGGTCAAGCTTTCGACTTTGACCAACAGAGTATAGGCGTATTTGGAACGGCCTTCATGGCGATGCCGGCAAGCGGTGAATTAACCCCGTTTCGGAGAGTACCGCGTTTAGGTAATAGAGGCCGGTGCTATCGGATGCCTTGTACGTCGCTGCATGGTAGTCTCAACGGATGCGGGAGCGCAGTGATGAAGCATTAATGAAAGCATTTTCCGGAGGGAGTATGGAAGCCTTTGAGCATCTGTATGAACGGCACCGGACCGGGCTTTACCGTTATGTGCTCAGAAAAACTGGCCACACCGCCACTGCCAATGATCTGTTTCAGGGCGCCTGGGAAAAAGTGGTCAGGGCCCGTGCACAGTACAAGCCAGCCACTCCTTTCCGGGCGTGGCTGTACCGGATCACGTACAACCACGTGATGGACTATTTCCGGCGTGTACAACCGACGACAGGGATGCAGGAAGAGAGACTGGAGTCCCTGGAGCCCGGGCCGGATATGCAGGCGGCTATGGAAGCAAAGGCCCACCGCCTCAGAATTGCAATCAGGCAGCTTCCCGAAAAGCAAAAAGATGCCCTGTTGCTTAAACTGGAGGGTGGACTGGATACCGGGGAAATTGCGGCTGTAACGGGCGTCAATCGCGAAACGGCCAAAAGCAGGCTGCGATACGCGACTGTTAAATTGAAAGAAATGCTCAAGGATGACTCAACGGATACTCCAGATGACATCTGATCCAGGCAAACAAAAGGCAAAAGATAAACTCGAACATGACCTCGAGGACATCCGTGCTGTCTTGTCTGGCCCGGGTTCCCCGGAACCTCCCGATTTACTGAACCAGGCCGTCCTGAATGCCGCACGCAGAGAGCTCGATAGACCCGGACAGCGATGGCGGCGACGCTTTCCAGTGCGCTGGATGGGCGCATTCGCAACGGCCTCGGTCATAATCCTGGCACTTGGGCTCATAGTGCAACAGGAACAGGAATTACCCGGTCTGCCGGGTATAGAAGAAGACCGGATGAAGCTCAAGAGCGAGGCTCCTCTGGGGGAAAGCAAAGACGCTGCTGAAAAACAATTGATCTCGAAAAGCATCGACCGCGATGATGCGGCCAAGCAGCGCGTTGCCCCGATGGCGGCAGCACCCGCGAAGACAGTCGAGTTTGCAGCCGAAGAAGTGGCGGACGAAAGTGCTTTGCAGGAACAGGGTGACGCAATGGAAGGAGTCCGGTCACCGGAGGACTGGATTGACCTGATGCTGGAACTGAAATCATCAAATCAGCTGAACCGGCTCTCAAATGAGCTTGAAGCCTTCCGGTCAGTCTATCCGGACCATCCTCTGCCAACGGAATTGCGCGACTGAGCCTGTTATGAAAACCCTTTCCCGCTCAGCCACATTCGAAAGCGAAATCAAACGCAGCCGTTTCATTGCGCATGCAGCACGGGTCGACGGACTGGCTGATACACTCTCATTCTATGAGTCGGTGGCCGACCCGCAAGCAAGTCACAATTGCTGGGCCTGGCGCCTTGACCATCAATACCGGTTCAATGATGATGGCGAGCCTGCCAGTACCGCAGGCAAGCCCATTCTATCCGCCATCGAAGGAAAAGGTCTGGACCACGTAATGATCGTTGTCACCCGCTACTTCGGCGGTATCAAGCTGGGCGTTGGAGGATTGGTCCGCGCTTATGGCGGAACGGCGTCAAAATGCATCGACCAGGCGAGCATATTGGAGATCCAGCCCCGTGTCGAATGCATCGTGCAAGCCGGGTTTGGCTGGACCGGGCAGGTCTACTCAGCCCTGGAGGTCTGTGAAGCCGCCAAACTGTCAGAGCACCATGAAGCCGACGGAATACGTATCCGGGTTGATATACCCGATGCTCATTTCAAAAGACTCGAGACGATGCTAAGGGACATGACCCGAGGTGAGGCGATCGTCAGGATTTCAGATTGAAAGTCACACCAGGCAGCGATGATGCAAACCCGGCGCCCATCAACAGCGACGGCGTGTAATACCCCCCTTCCACGTCGTTATTCAAAAGGAATTCGGTAATCCCCAGGCTGGCGTTCACGGTCAGGTCATATCCGTTGGGTGTGGTCATGGTTGCCTGAAGGCTCCGCCCGTCTGAACAGGCGGCTTCTCCCCATAATTGTGCATCACTGGACTGGCGGGTTTCCGCTGATGGTCCGCGCACTTTTTTGTCGACCCGATTTTTCAGAAGCGACTGGATAAAACCCAGGCCCAGCAGAGGCTGAATCCAGCGCAGGCGTTTGAGACCGGAAATTGTCGAAGGAGGAATGGCCATGTAAACCTCGATGTCCGGGACACCCGTACTGATGAACGCCGTGTACACATCCCCCCAGGGAATCGTCACCGCGGTGCGTTCCGCGTGTGCGAAAGGCACGGTCCGGGTTTTCCATGCGAGAGGCACTTTCCTCAGCTTGCCGTCCTGTCTGATACAACCGCCGTTGCCGAGCCCCTCCACGCTGGTTTTCGCCGTTCCCGGACTCGGTCCGCCACCGGCCTCAAAAGCGAGTTGCAACCGGGTTGCGGCCGGCAGGTTCTGAACGAGGCTGGCGGCCAGGCAATCGGAGGGAACCACATCGAAGCCCGCTCCGGGCAGCAGGACAACATCGGCCCGCCTCGCTTCAGAATCGAAGCTGTGCGCCCTGGCAAAAACTGAAATCTCACCCGTGATATCCAGGTAATGAACACCGGCATGCAGGCATGCGACTATCATGGGTTCGCTGGTGACCGAAAAGGGGCCGGCGCAATGCAGCACCAGCTTGAGACCGTCTATGGATTCCAGTGCCGCAGAGGCGTCATCCAGGCCGAAAACGCGGTATTCAAGATCCAGTTCATCAGCCAGGCTTTGGATTTGCACTTCGTTCCTGCCCGCCAGGATCGGACGCAGTCCGCGGCGGACCGCTTCCCGGGCTGTCAACTTCCCGGTGTAACCATTGGCGCCATAGATCAACCAGTCCATGCAATTCCTAGAAGAGGCTTCCCTGTTGCCGCGTGTCCAGCGGTTTCTTTTTGCTTTCCTTTTTCCCGGGATCTTTTGGAGTTTTTGCGGATGCTTTGCGGGGCTGCTTTTCCGTTGGCTTCGTGAGATTCTGCTCGCTGCTTTCTTCACCTGTGGCACCGGCAGTGAGCGATTCTGCCGCCTCGGAATCCCGGTTCACTCCGGACGGCCCACGAACGGGCTTTGAAATCAGCGTCAGCAACCTGCCCACCGTACAGTGGGATTCAAGACTGTGCCTCAATGTCTTGCGGCGATTGATTCGGTAGCGGTTACACCGCCCCTGTTTGGATACCGCCAGGTAACCCGCATCCTGGAGATCGCGCACAATTTTCTGCACCGCTCGTTCCGTGATACCTACTTCGGTCGCTACATCACGGAGACGAACCTCCCGGTGGCGCGACAGGCATACAAGGACATGGCCGTAATTGCTGAAAAAAGTCCAATCGCCCATGATATGTCCT
>JARFQZ010000337.1 GCA_029287515.1 Lysobacterales bacterium | reverse complement strand
GATGTAGACCTTGTAGCGGCCCCGGGTTGGAGTGTACTGAACAGATTCCAGCAACTCCCGCGTGTCATCCACGCCGGTGCGCGACGCCGCATCGATTTCAATCATGTCGACAAAACGCCCGTCATCCAGGTCGACGCAACTGCTGCACTCCCCGCAGGGCGTGGAACTGACGCCGGTTTCACAGTTGAGGCACTTGGCCAGTATCCGCGCAATCGTGGTTTTGCCCACACCACGGGTGCCCGTGAACAGGAACGCATGGTGCAGGCGGTCCTGGTCGAGGCCGTTGATCAGGGCCTGGGAGACGTGTTCCTGCCCCACCAGCTGTTCGAATGTGACGGGGCGCCATTTGCGCGCAAGGACCTGGTAGCTCATTAAGGAGTCTCGTTTCCCTGCTCCCGCAACTGCGTTGCGGAAGGCGGCTGCACTCGACGGCATTGTTTTAATCGCATTTCCCTTCGGGAACTGCGAGGAAAAAACGGCGAGATCTGCTGAAAAATCATCAAGGGCACATCATAGCAAACTTGGGGGAGATTGGTGGCGGCCCCCGCCCGCCGCACCCCGGCGCCCGAGTCCATTGCTGCCGCTGCTCCCTTCCGGGCCTGACGGGGTTCACAACTTGTCGTCGCGGGGGGACCGGCGAAGGCCACCATTGCTGTTCCCCGGGACTGGAAATAAAGGTCATTTCAGCCGGGGAGAGGCATTGTGCCGGATCGAGGTGGTCTGTTCAAGATACATTTTCCTACAACATTGGAAGTACTTCCCGGCTAGTGGATGTCTGCCCGGATACGTAATCTGGATTCCGGGCCTGACGGCTGGTTGGCGTGAACAGATCCACGCCAGGTTTTCACAAATGCGAGGGATGAATGTTATGAAACTTTTTCTTGTTTTAATGCTTTCGGCACTGCTCATGGGGATTGCCTGGGCGGCGGAACCGGTCAATGTAAACGCCGCTTCAGCCGAAGAGATTGCGGCAAACCTCAAGGGCATTGGTCTGAGCAAAGCGCAATTGATCGTCGAATATCGCGAAGCAAACGGATCCTTTCTTCACGTTGATGAGTTGGTCAAAGTCAAAGGCATTGGCGTGAAGACTATCGACAACAATCGGGGAATGATCCTGTTGGAGGATGGACAGGTTTCAACCGACAACTAAATAAGGGTTGGCGATGTTTCCGGGCAAACTGGCTGACCGGTTTTAACGGATTGAAAGTGGGCCTCTCAGGTTTTGAGAAAACACTGGTGTTCAATAGGCTCAAGGCAATCAAAGAAGTTAGAGGAGAGTAGTGATGAAAGCGAATCAGGACCTGATCGGCAAAACCATAACCGGAGTTGTGGCTGTTGAACAGCCGGGTGAAAATGCCAGGGAAATATGGATGCTCCAGTTTTCTGACGGATCACATGTGGAATTCGTATCTCCCAGGGCCAGGCGCACTTTGCGCAGAGTTTCAACGAAGCGAAAGGTTGCAAAATCAAGGGTGCCAAACGAACTACAGTTAGCTCTGAACGTCGCCTGAAAACTTATCCACACAAGCTGTGGATAACCCTGTGAAGAAAGGTAAGGCGTCAAAGACCTCGTGCGTGTGAATAAAGATTGGTTAAATTTTGATCACTTTAAATTGCTTTCGTAAAATCAATGACTTACAGTTGTCCGATTCGGATGTAATGGCCCGGGAGAATGAAATATTTTTGCAACGAAGACAATCAATCACTTGTGCATAAATACCTCTAATCGAATCGAGAAAGCGCTTGTAACTCGTTGAAAAAAGTTTTACGGGATCTCTAAATTACAGGAATAAGTCATCAGGTTCCGGTCAAAGGCCTGAAATGCCCGAGCTGGTAACCCAGGATTCCAGCTGGTCGAGAATCCGCTGGCTTTCGGTATCGTTTTTTCGCTGTTCCCGGAGTTCGCTAACCGATGCTTGAAATGCGTCAAGAGTGAAGTAATCAGGGTCTTGAGTCTCGACCAGCCTGATCCTGCGATCCTTGTCCCAGGTCTTCCGTTCTTCCATGCTCAGAGTATCCGGATAATTCCTGGCACGGTAACGAAACAGCATCAGGGGAAGGCGGGCGTCCTGGAAAGACCATAAATGTCCGCCCAGCTGCGAGGGCGGAACCTGCAGAATTTTGTTCATCAGGTGCCGATCGGCCGAAGAGAAAAATTCACCGCTGTAGAGCATCCGGTCCGGATCAGAACTTTCAACGAAATCACTTCTGGAGGTGGAAAATACATCGATGACTTTTTGTTTGACGGTGTCTAGCCCCCCCAGAAGCTCCCTTGCGTGTTGTTTGCATGCTTCGGGATCCATCATGATCCTGCCCGTGTCGACACCACTCAACGTTCCGAGTGGGGCCAGCATAGGCACATGGTTGCCATGAATCATTTTCAATGGCAGCCGGTCGATACCCTCAGGCATATCGGCGGCTGGCGTGAATACAAGGTCGTGGATAGTCTCCGCAGACTCCCGAATCAGTGGAGCCGGGTCAGCAGAAAGGTCGAATGCAATGACTGATTTGGGCCTGTCCGGCATGACGGCGAGTGGCAACATCATGGCAGTACATCCGTGAGTGGCCGGAATCCGGGCAGAGGAATGTAAAACCGGTTTCGGTTCGACGGTGTCCAGCAACCGGGCGACGTTGCTGTAACTCCTCATCTGCAGCGCCCACTCAAACAGTTTTGGCTGGGTTTTCCTGATGAGACGGGCAAGGTCTACAGTCGCGCGGACGTCCGCCAGCGCATCATGTGCGCCTTCGTGTGCGATGTCATTGGCGCTGCTGAGATCTTCCAGTCGGAAACTGGGCTTGCCCGGTTCATGGAGCGGCCATTCGATGCCGTCCGGTCGCAGGGCGTAACACATGCGTGCCAGGTCGATCAAATCCCAGCGTGAGTTGCCGTTGCGGTATTCGCGCTCATAGGCATCCCTCAGGTTCCGGTACAAAAGGTGCCGCGTGATGACATCATCAAAGCGAATGCTGTTGTACCCGGCGCTGCAGGTGCCTGGACGGGACATTTCATCCAGTATGTTTTGTGCAAACTCGGTTTCGGCAACTCCTTTCTGCATGGCCTCCTGCGGGGTTATACCCGTGATCAGGCTGGCCATGGGGTGGGGGAGTACGTCGCTTGAAGGCGCGCAGTACAACACAACAGGGTCTTCTACGGGATTCAGCTCCGCATCGGTCCGAATTGCAGCGAACTGGGCAGGCCGGTCGGCGATCGGGTTGGCGCCAAAAGTTTCGTAATCGTGCCACAGGAATGTATTGACCGGCTTCACCTCGTTGTTTCTTCCCTTGCTTCTGTCGGCGTGCCAACATGTTAACCAAATACACCAGCAAATATCAGTGGGAAATATCAGCAGGAACCAAAGTAAGCCATGACACTTCAATCTGATGCATTTCATGAAATCCTCAAGCTGATGCAGCTCGAGCCCCTGGAGGTCAACCTGTTCCGTGGCATCAGCCGGGATATCGGAACAGAACGGGTGTTCGGCGGCCAGGTCCTGGCACAGGCCCTGCTCGCTGCAAGTTACACGGTGGAAGATCGCCAGGCGCATTCCCTGCATGCCTACTTTCTGCGGGCCGGCGATCACGATGCGCCGATTGTTTACAGCGTGGACAGGAGCCGTGACGGCGGCAGTTTTTCAGCACGCCGCGTGGTGGCGATTCAGCACGGACGTCCAATTTTTACCCTCGCGGCCTCTTTCCAGGTCGAGGAGGAGGGGCTTGAGCACCAGTTTGACATGCCCGGTGTGCCGGAGCCGGAAGAGGTAGCGCCCATTGGCCTTTTGGCCCGGGATGAATTCGATCACTTGCCCAAGAGCATGCAGCGCTGGCTGGGGCGGTTTGGCCCGTTTGAATTTCGTGCGGTTCGGGGTTCCGACCCCGATCGCCCCGTACCCCAGCCGCCGTTCAAGGAACTCTGGTTCAAATTGCATGGTCAATTGGATGACGATCCACGGTTGCACCGGGCCTTGTTGGCCTATGTTTCCGATTTCCACCTGGTGGGAACGGCGACTTTACCGCACGGCATTTCGTGGGTGCAGGGGAACCTGATCCTCGCGAGCCTGGATCATGCAATGTGGTTTCACCGGGATTTCAGGCTGGACGACTGGTTGCTTTACGTGTGCGACAGCCCCAGTTCAAGTGACGGCAGAGGGCTGGCCCGCGGGATGATCTACGACCGCCAGGGCCGCCTGGTCGCCAGCACGGCGCAGGAAGGCGTGATCCGGCTGCGCAAAGAAAACAAGTAACAGGAGATTTGGATATGAGTCAGCAGGTGGCCAGTTTCGCGGCCGGATGTTTCTGGGGCGTGGAAGCCCGCTTCCTGGAAGTGGACGGTGTCGTCGATGCCGTTTCAGGATACCAGGGCGGGCACGTGGAAAACCCGACATACAAGCAGATCTGCGGCGGTGACACCGGGCACGCCGAGGCGGTGCAGGTAACCTTCGACGATGAGACCGTCAGCTATGAACAGCTATTGGACGTGTTCTTCGGCATGCACAACCCGACCACCCTGAACCGTCAGGGACCGGATTTCGGCAGCCAGTACCGCTCAGCTATTTTCTGGTACGACGACGAACAAAAAATCACGGCGGAACAGAAAATCCGTGACCTCGATGCCTCGGGGAAGTGGCCGAACCCGGTCGTGACGCAGTTGCAGCAGGCGCCGGAATTCTGGCTTGCCGAGGAGTACCACCAGCGGTACTTCGAAAAGAACGGCGCCGGCTACTGCCGTATATAGTGTTTCGTTTCCCTGCTTCCGCCGCTTTGCGGCGGAAGGCGGCTGCACTCAACTGCATTGTTGGGTAAACCTCTGGCTAAAGCCAACCGGTTTACACTTTGGTGTTTCGCTTCCCTGCTCTCGCGTTTACTTGCTTTTGATTTTGCTTACCAGCCAGAGGAGGATGATGGCGCCTATGGTGGCGGTGATGAGGGAGCCGATCATGCCGGCGCCGAGGTTGGCTCCGAACAGGCCGAACAGCCAGCCGCCGAGTACACCACCGATGATGCCGATGATGATGTTCATGATGACGCCCTGGCCCTGGCCTTTCATGATCGTTCCGGCCAGCCATCCGGCGATACCACCGACGATAAGTGATCCGATCAAACTGCCCATATTTCTTCTCCTGAGTGAAATAAACGCTTGATTCAGTTTAAAATACATGCGAACGATTTGGAAC
>JARFQZ010000209.1 GCA_029287515.1 Lysobacterales bacterium | reverse complement strand
ATTCCGAGCTGGACGCAGCGAAGCGCGTGACAGATGCAGCGGGCGCACCGCTTAAGGTGTTGCCGCTGGACCTGCGCGCCATCGGTGGTTCGGCGCTTACCGATGACATCGCCGTGCCCGAGGACGGGACCAGTGGCATTCCGGTCACCTACGTTCCGGCCCGTAACACCATCATGCTGTCACTGGCCCTGGCTTACGCGGAGGTGCTGGGTTCAGACGACATATTCATCGGCGTGAACGCGGTGGATTATTCAGGCTACCCCGACTGCCGGCCGGAATTCATCGAGGCTTACCAGGCGATGGCCCGGCTGGCTACGAAGGCGGGCGTCGAGGGTGGAGAAATGACGATCCACACGCCGCTGATCGACCTGACCAAGGCCGAGATCATCCAGCGCGGAACCGCGCTGGGTGTCGACTATTCAATGACGGTTTCCTGCTACCAGGCCGACGGGGAAGGGCGCGCCTGCGGCGTCTGCGACTCCTGCCGAATTCGCAGGGATGGATTTTCCGCCGCTGGTGTCCCGGACCCGACATCTTACCGGTGAAAACCCCGGAAGCCTGACATCAAAGCCAGCCGGGTGCACCGGCGTTCACCAGTTCCTGTTGCAACCGTCCCAGCTCATCGTTCAACAGGCTATCCAGTCCGGCTGACAACGAGGCAAAGTCGCGTTTGGCCTGCTCGAAATCGGACCTTTGTGTACTGGTGGCGGCCTGGGTAGTGCGCCAGGTGCTGGCCGCATTGTAGGCTCGTCCCTGGATCGACGGAGAAGTCGACTCGTTCAGACCCTGACGGACCGGGTCACCGGAAAGCCGGGTTTTGATCCGGGTCAATTCTGCGCCCAGGCGATCAAGGTCCTGGAACAGACCAGGTTCTGCACGGGGAGCCGCCATGGCCGCGGCCTTCATTTTGCCCAGCAATTCCAGTTTCTGATCCAGTACCGCGCCGGTTTTCATGATATCGCGCAGCAGTTCGGACGTTTCCTGCTGGTACCGGGCAATCTCGGCGTAGTCACTGCCGGGGAGTACTTCGTGCACCGGTTTGACATTGAACGGCTGTGCCTCACCCAGCGGCAGAACCTGCTCGCCGGTCACCGCAATCAACTGGGCCGAATAGGGCCCCGGTGCAGCAAGCGGCCCCTGTGGATCGGTTTCCCAGGGAGGGGAGAATTCCGGTGTGCTCAGGTCGATGGGGTTCACTGCCGGAAAGCGCAGATCCCAGGAGACACGGTGTGTTCCCCTCTCGTTGATTGCTTCCAGCCAGCGAACCGGGTTACCCGCCTCGTCGCTGACCAGGATCAAGACCTGCGGGTCCGCCTCCAGCGACTCAGCCGTCAACCGGTCCCAGCCAGGAAAGGGGACGTCACTGGCTTGATCGCGCAATTTGGATTCAACCTCGTGGCGCTGATCCCTGGCCGTTTGAAAGGGCTCATCCAGGTAATACGTGAACACAGCTCCAAAGTCCGGGTTCGCGGAGACGTAGCTGTCGCTGCCGAGGGTTGGCATGCCAGCCGCCTGCATCGGGACTGAAGGGATGTACCACCAGGCGTCCCGTACCGGGAACAGTTCCGGTTTTTCGCCAAAGCCGGTCTGCGCCATCGTTCTGAGCGCCGAGTAGTCGTCCAGGATGTAGAAACCACGGCCAAAGGTTGCACCCACCAGGTCGTTATCACGGCGCTGCAGCTTGATGTCCCTGAAAGCGATGGTCGGCGCTCCGGCCAGCTTGTGCCAGTTTTCGCCGCCGTTAAGCGAGAAGTAGACGCCAAATTCAGTGCCCAGGAACAGCAGGTCCCTGTTCACATGATCCTGCTGTATCGCCCAGGCGATGGTTCCTTCGGGCAGGTCGCCGGCTATGGACCGCCAGCTGCCGCCATGGTCGTTGCTGACGAACACGTAGGGTGAAAAATCCCCAACCTTGTGGGCATCGGCAACCGCGAACACGGTGCCGGCGTCAAAAAGCGATGCCTCGACATCGTTGATAAATGACCGGGCCGGAACACCCGGCAGGGCTTGTGCCCGGCTCCAGCTTGCCCCGCCGTCCGTGGTGGAATGCACCAGGCCATCGTCCGACCCGGCATAGAGTTCGCCCTCGGAAACGGGCGATTCGGACAGGGCGGTCAGGGTCGCATACTTGGACATCGCGCCATTGTCGTGCAGGGCATCGACGCTCCATACCCGTTCGTCGAACTTGAGCTCGTACCGGTTCTGGTCGGTGGTCAGATCGCCGCTGACGGTCTGCCAGGAATCCCCCTTGTCGTCGCTGCGCCAGACGCGTTGCGAACCTGTATAGATCCTGGAGGCATCGTGCGGGCTGATCAGGATCGGCGTGTCCCAGTTCCACCGTTCGGGCGGCTCTCCGGGGGCCGCCTGCGGCTGGATGGACACCAACTCGTTGGTGTCGCGGCGATGGCGGTAGATCTCGCCTTGTTGATACTCCATGTAACTGATGTTTTCATCGCCGGGGTCGAAAGCCACGTGGTAGCCATCTGCCCCGAGGGGCACATACCAGTCCTGGTTCCGCACACCCTCGGTGTTCAGCGTGCGGGAGGGGCCAAACAGCGTGCCCAGGTCCTGGGCGCCGCCCAGGATGTTGTAAAACGGTAGCGAGTTATCTACCGCCAGCTTGTAGAACTGTGAAATGGGGAGATTGGGGAAATGCCGCCAGGATGCTCCCTGGTCAAAACTTTCATACAGCCCGGCGTCGCTGCCGGCCAGCAA
>JARFQZ010000316.1 GCA_029287515.1 Lysobacterales bacterium | reverse complement strand
CCCATCGCCCCCAGGCGGCGAGGCGAAGTCAACCCGACGTCGATCAGGTTTTCAGCCACCGCGATCATGTCGTCGAAAGCCACCTGGCGATTTTCCTTCAGCGCGGCCTGGTGCCACTTGGGCCCGAATTCGCCCCCGCCGCGGATATTCGCCACCACCAGCGTGCCGCCGGCCTCCAGCCAGGAGGTCATGTTCGGCGAATTGCCGATCGGATAGGTGTAACCGGGAGTTGAAGAAGCCTCAAAACCGCCGTAAGCATACAGAAGGGTTGGGCGTTCACCATCGAATTCGATATCAACAGGACGGATCATGAAATAGGGTATCTGAGTGCCGTCCGTGGAGGTCGCGAATCGCTGCTCCGTCACGAAGCGACTCGCGTCAAAACGCTCAGGCAGCGCCTGCACCACTCGGATTTCACCGTCTTCCATTACACGGTAAAGGGTTTCTGGCTGCAGGAAACTTTCGAACGAGACAAAGAGATCATTGGCCGAGTCATCGGAGGCGCGCACGCTCAAGCTGCCGTTGGCCGGCAGTTCCACCGTGTCCAGCGACCATCCGTCGTCACCACTGCGGGCCGCCAGTAGCTTGCCCGTTACGTTGGACAGAATGGAGATATAGACCCGGTCCCTGGTGACCGTCACGTCCTCGACGCTGGACACGGCATCCGGTGAGTAAATAAGTTCCAGGCTCAAATGCGGATTTCCATCCACCAGGTCGGCCAGTTCGACAGAAATGACGCTCCCCCCGGGAATGGCCCGGGCTCCTGGCGACCACTCCGAACGCAGCAAGGCAATCAAGCGCGTGCCCATGAAGCCCTGGAACGAAACATCACCGGGAAGGGTCAGCGTATCAAGAGACTCGTCTTCTCCAACCAGGTGAAGTGTTGAAGAGAAGAAACGGGGTACCTGCACTACCATGGCATGGGTGCCGTCCGCGCGGTGACTGACCACGGGAAATTCGATGGCATCGCTGGCGGGGCCCTCGAACAGGAGCCGTGCTTCATCCATCGGTGTACCTCGGTTCCACAGGCGAACCTGGCGCGGATAACCTGAAGTGTTGTAAGTTTCATCGCCAAATCCGGTGGCAATCATCAGGGTATTCTTATCCACCCAGGCAACCCACTGCTTGCTGTCAGGAGTTTCGAAACCGCCCTCGACGAACTGTCGCTTTTCGACATCGAATTCGCGAAGAATTACAGAGTCTGTGCCGCCGTCGGATAAGCGCACCATGCACCGCCTGGCGGACATCAGGCAGTCACGGCCCTTGTAAACCCAGTTGCGGCTTTCTTTTTCAGCCAGGTCGTCGATATCGAGGACTGTTTCCCAGATCGGTGAACCGGCGGCATAAGCCTCTACCGGGGTCTTGCGCCAGACGCCTCGAACATTTCGCTCGTCGCGCCACAGATCGTGCATCTCGTCGCCGTAACGGTCAGCGTAGACAATTTTGTCCGTGGCGTTGTAGATGGCCAGTGCTCGGGCTTCCATTTCCTGGAAGCGGGGGTCGGTTTCGAGAACACCCAGGGTTCGTTCATTCTCAGCCCTCACCCAGTCCAGGGATTCCTCACCGAGCACATCTTCCAGCCAAAGATAAGGGTCTTGCGCGGCTATTGCCGGCGCCTCGACGATTTCAGCAACCTCTGCCCCGGGCGCCTGTACTTCGGTCGTAACCGGATTGGAATCTGATTGCCGGCACCCGGCCAGCAGAAGGAGCAGGAAAATTCCTGCTGCAAGTTTGCGTAACGTTGTCATTCGGGCTTCCCGGTTCATTCTTCAGTGCGCGCATAGCATAGCTGCTTTTGCCCTTTCAGGTCAGCTTTGGGAATTAATAGTTGAAGGTTAAACTTCTTATAGTTTATACTTAAACTACATGATAGAGAAGACTGAAACAGACACATCCCGGGCCACAATGAAGCAGCAGGCCCGTTCGTGGTTTGCGGTGGTTCGAACCTACCAGGAATGCCATCGCAGATATGCCCGGTTACTGAGTCGGTTTGGCCTTACCGTAACGCAGTTCGATGTGCTCAGCGCGATACACCGACGTGACAACCGCGCCACACCCTGCGAGATAGCAGAGGAATTACTGGTCACTCGAGGCAATATCACCGGCGTCCTGCAACGTCTGCGGGACAACGGGTTGATCACAACCCAAAGGCACCAGGCAGACGGCAGGTCATTTATCTGTGCGATGACCCCGGAAGGTGAGACTGTGATGATCAAGGCAAGAACCGCAGCCTCGTTGTTCATTGCAACTCAGATGGCGCCGTTTGATGAGAGTGCTTTGAAGCATACAGAGCGCCAGATGGACGAAATGCACGAGCACTTGTTGTCTATCGACCCGGAGGCTATTGCAACAGAGGTGATCACTCAATATGAACCCACAACATAACGAATTAACCGCACCCAGGCGAATGGCTTTATGGCAGGAAACCAGGGTCATTGGCGATTTTGTAAAAATGCTCGGACCGCTGGCGGCAGCGCAAATCCGCAGCCGGGCCTCTCATCGGGAAAAACTCATTGTACTGGTGCCGGGATTTGGCTCGGACGATCGCTACATGTCGCCCTTGAGGCATTACCTCGGCCGCAGGGGATACCAGGCCGAAGGATGGGGCCTGGGTAAAAACCTGGCCGGCATCGACCTTTCTCATACCCTTGAAGATCTCTCCAGCGCCTGGCATTTTTCGCCCAAACCTGATTATCGTGGCGAGGCCTCGGTCCCGTACCTGTGCGACCGGCTTACCGATCGCGTCAGGATACGGCACCAGGCGGTCGGTTACCCGGTTACTTTGATCGGCTGGAGCCTTGGAGGTTACCTGTGCCGGGAAGTGGCCCGGGACCTGCCGGACATTGTCGAGAAGGTCATCACCCTCGGCTCGCCGACCATCGGCGGGCCCAAGTACACGGCAGCCGCACCCTTTTTCCGCAAACGGGGAATGGACCTGGACTGGATCGAGCGGGAGATCAAGAGGCGGGAAGAGCAGCCGATAAGCCAACCTGTGACGGCGATCTACAGTAAAAGCGACGCCATTGTGAATTGGCGCGCAGCACTCGATCACCACAGCCCCAATGTCGACCATATCGAGGTCAATGCCGCACATCTAGGCATGGGGTTCAACCCGGAGATCTGGTCGCTGGTGCTGCAATCCCTGGAAGCAGAGGCATGAATAAGCCGGACACCCTGTTTTACGACGGAAACTGTCCGCTCTGCATGCGCGAGGTGCGCCTGCTGACCCGAATCGCCGACGAGGGTCTGCTGCTCACGGACCTGCACGACGTTGCGGAGAATCCGGACGAGCCCTCGTCGCTGGAAAGACTGAAGAACCTGCACCTGCGCACCGGCGACGGCGAATGGCTGACGGGCGTGGACGCTACCATTCGCGCCTGGTCCCATACCCGGTGGGGCTTCCTGTTCAAAGTACTGCGCTGGCCGGCTGCAGGGCCCGTGGCTGATTCGGCTTACCGCTACTGGGCGCGCAAGCGCTATCAGCGACTCTACGGCTGCGGTGAGTGCACGGTTCCGAAACAGTCAGCGAATTCGAAATAATTCATCAATTTTCCGGCCGGGCCATCGACTCCAGGAACAAGTCAGCCTGTCGCGTGATCTGACCGCGCTGGTCACCGTCGAGACGATCCAGGTTCCGGTAGGACAGCCCCATCCTCGGATTGGATCTGAGCCGGCCCTCGTTGCGGATCAGGAAATACCAGTACAGGAAATTGAACGGGCAGGCGCCCTCGCCGCTGCGCTTCTTCGGATCGAATTCACAGCCTTTACAGTAATCGGACATGCGATTGATGTAGGCC
>JARFQZ010000157.1 GCA_029287515.1 Lysobacterales bacterium | reverse complement strand
TTGCCGCCGTGTGGGATTTCAACGACCGCATGAATTTTTACGGCACCATCCAGAATGGATACCAGTCCGGCCAGTTCCCGCCACGGCCTTACTGCCTGTTCGGCAGCCTCGATTTCGACGAGCCGGGTAATGTCAGCCGGCCGAATTGCTTCGAGGCAAACGACAACGTGACGGCGACCAATTACGAAATCGGCATCAAGGGCACGCCGACCGATACGCTGCAGATGAGCATCGCGGCCTTCTACACCAAGTACAAGAACCTGCCTTACCAGGTCAGCAACTCGGTCGGTGGTTCCGAGGGCGGTGGATTCAATACCGTCAACGTCATTGTCGACCAGGATTCCAAGGGTTTCGAATGGGAAAGCACCTGGGCGCCGACCAGCGAATTCACGTTGTATACCACACTGGGTTACATCGATGCGGACGTGGACCACGTGAACCCGTTCGCGGTCGCACCGCTGACTCCAAAGTGGACCGCCTCGATCAGCCCGCAGTACATCATGGGCCTGAGCATGGGCGGCGAGATTGGTTTCAGGGTCGACTGGTCGTACCGCGATTCGATGTACGGCGAGCCCAGCAGCGATCCGGGCAGGTTCACCGAGATCGACAGCCGCAGCCTGGTCAACTTCGACATCACCTACACGGAGCCGGAGGGCCGCTGGTCGTTGTCTGCATACGGCCGCAATGTCTTCAACAAGAAGTATGACAATGCTCGCTTGCTGCCTACCGATTACGTACTGATCATCCTGAACAACGATCTGAGCGAATTCGGCCTGCGCTACATCTATAACTTCGGCGGCTGACCTGCACCTGCAATGAAGACCGGAACAGGAGATCCACTCATGATTACCGTTTCAAGAATTGGCATGCTTTGCTCCATTGCCGCATTACTCTTTTCCGTTTCTGCAACGGCCCAGATCACGCCATCCAAAGAATCTCTTTCAAACCTGTATCCCGGCAAAGCGTATTCACCTTACGCCCAGCGGGATTTCCCGAGCCAGGTGTACTGGGGAGATACCCACCTGCACACGGGTCTGTCGATGGACGCCGGCCTGTTCGGGGCACGCCTGGGCCTGGAAGACGCCTATCGCTTCGCCCGGGGTGAAGAGGTGATGGCTTCCACGGGCCAACCCGCCAAGCTGGGCCGGCCGCTGGACTGGCTGGTGATTTCAGACCATTCTGACGGCATGGGCTTTTTCAATGACCTGGCAGCGGGTAACCCGGCGATTCTCAAATTCGACCAGGCCAAGCCGTGGTACGAGGGCCTGCAAAAAGGCGGAGAAGCTTCTGTCGAGGCCGCCCTGTCGCTGATCGGTACGTTTTCACAGGGCCAGATTGATCCGGAGATGATGGCCGAGTATTCACCGGGTGGAAAAATCTATCGCTCGATCTGGGACAAGGTGGTTGACGCGGCCGAGCGTTTCAACGATCCGGGAACTTTCACCGCATTCATTGGCTTTGAATGGACTTCACTGGTGAAAGGCAACAACCTTCATCGCAACGTGATTTTCCGTGAAGGCGCCTCGAAGGCCGGCCAGGTCGTACCTTACACTACGCAGGCCCCGGTCGGCTCCACCGACCCGCTCGATTTATATGCCTACCTCGAAAACTACGAAGCAAAGACCGGCGGCTCAGCACTGGCGCTGGCCCACAACGGCAACCTGTCCAACGGCATCATGTTCCCGGTAGACAAGCAGTACACCGGCAAGAAAATCGACAAGGCCTACGTCGAAGCCCGGGCCCGCTGGGAACCGATGTACGAGCTCACGCAAATCAAGGGCGATGGCGAGGCGCACCCCCTGCTGTCGCCGGACGACGAATTTGCCGATTACGAAACCTGGGATGTGGGTAACCTCGATCTCTCCGAAGCCAAGACAGATGACATGCTGCAGTATGAGTATGCCCGCGAGGCCCTGAAGAACGGCCTGGCGTTGGAAAAGAAACTGGGCACCAACCCTTACAAGTTCGGGCTGGTTGGTTCCACCGACAGCCATACCGCGTTGGCCACGGCGGAGGAAGATAATTTCTTTGGCAAGGCGACCAACGCGGAACCTTCGCCCCAACGCATGGCGCACCCTTTCACCGCCACCGAGAACGGTTCATTTGAAGGCTATCAGTTGGTTTCTTCTGGCTATGCCGGCGTCTGGGCCACTGAAAACACCCGTGCGGCTATCTGGGATGCGATGAAACGCAAGGAAGTCTACGGCACAACCGGCCCGCGCATGATGGTCCGCTTCTTCGGTGGCTGGGACTATGTTGACGAAGACCTCAACAGCCGTGCGCCAGCTTTCCGTGGTTATGAGAAAGGCGTGCCGATGGGGGGCGACCTGGGCGAGAGCGATGGCGGGGCGCCCACCTTCATGGTCTATGCGTTGCGCGACCCGATCGGCGCCAACCTGGACCGGATCCAGATCGTCAAAGGCTGGCTGGATTCGAAGGGAAAGACACACGAGAAAGTGTATGACGTGGCATGGTCAGATGACCGGGAGCCTGATGCCAATGGCAAGCTTCCGCTGGTAGGCAATACCGTTGATGTCGCTGCTGCCAACTGGACCAATACCATCGGCGCCTCGGAGCTGGGTACTGTCTGGACAGATCCGGATTTCGATCCCGAGCAGAGCGCTTTCTACTACGCTCGTGTGCTGGAAATTCCAACCCCGCGCTGGGTAGTTTACGACGCGTTCCGGTTCGGCATCGATTTGCCGCCAGACGCCGAGACTGTTGGGCAGGAGCGGGCCTATACCGCCCCGATCTGGTACACGCCCTGAGTCAAAGTCAATCCCGCGCCCGGAGCGAAGGTTCCGGGCGCACCTTCCAGCGGCAGGCCAGGTAGATGAACGGCGTGTCGACCACCGCGATCACGAACTTGAAAATGTACTTGGCGCCCGCCAGTTGCAGCGCGGTGACCAGGTCCACCAGCCCCCACCACACCACCAGGCCGTAGATAAGCGTGTCGATGGCCTGAGACATCAGCGTAGAGCCGGTATTTCGTAACCACAGGAAACGTCCGTTGGTGGCACTGCGGATTCTGTGGAACACCCAGACATCGAATGACTGGCTGATCAGGTAGGCCAGCAGAGAGCCGAACACGAAGCGCGGCGTGTAGTCGAACAATGTCACCGTGGCCTCGTGCACCGACTGGGCGTACTGCGATGTCTGCGGCATCGCGGATGGCAGGTACAGCATGCTGAGCTGCGTCATCACCACCAGCACCACGCTGACGAAGAAGCCCAGCAGGACAGCCTTTTGCGCCTCCTTTTGGCCATACTTCTCGCTGAGCAGGTCGGTGGCGAAAAATATGCTGGAATACAAAATCACACCCATGCTGGTCTGCAGCCCGAACACCACGGTCAGCTTTGGTCCCATGATGTTGGCCAGCAGCAGGCTGAAGATCACCACGCCGTAGAGCCCGGTGCGTCCGAACAGTCGGTAGCACAGGATGGCGAATCCGAGGTCCAGGAAGACCGTGAGGACCCAGAGCAGGTCCTGGTTCTGGGTGAGGAGTTCGGTCACAAGAGCAATGAGGAACACGTTGGCATGCTGCAGATATTAGTGCATGTAGCGATTGATTGTGGGGCCGGGCGGGTACCGTGATAATAAGGCCATGAAAAATCTTTTCCGCAATATTCCTGCAGACCTTCCTGAAGAACTGTTTGAGACCCTCGCCCAGGGCGGCAGCACTTCCATCAAGCGGATCGTCTCAAAAGGCCACACCACCGATTGGTATGACCAGCAGGAAAACGAATTCGTCGTTGTGCTCAAAGGTGCGGCCCGGCTGGAGTTTGAAGAAGGCCAGTTCCGGGAGATGGGTCCGGGTGACTGCATGCTGATTCCGGCGCGGGCCAGGCACCGGGTTGCCTGGACCGAGGCGGACACCGAGACAATCTGGCTGGCCGTGCACTTTCCACCTGGAGAGGACTAAGAGTAGTTCCGTGCCCAGAATCATCCTGTTCAACAAACCCTTCCGGGTCATGTCGCAGTTCCGCGAAAGTGGTGACAAGGTCACGTTGAGCAGTTATTTCAATGATCCGGCCCTGCGCGCGGCTGGCCGCCTGGATTACGATTCCGAAGGGCTGATGGTGTTGAGCGACAGCGGCAGTCTGGTGCAGCAAATCACCAACCCGCGGTTCAAACTGGAAAAAACCTACCTGGCCCAGGTGGAAGGCGAACCCACTGAAGAGGCGCTGCAGCGGTTGCGCCATGGCCTGGTGCTGAAAGACGGCAAGACCCGTCCCGCAAAAGCCAGGCTGATCGACGAGCCCGGCGACTTGTGGCCGCGTGACCCTCCTGTCCGCTACCGCGCGGCCATTCCGACAAGCTGGCTTGAGCTGACCATCACGGAAGGGCGTA
>JARFQZ010000079.1 GCA_029287515.1 Lysobacterales bacterium | reverse complement strand
GCCAGAAGCCCACCCACTCTGAAAGCCCACTTTCCCACGATAGCCGAAAAAACCATCCTCATGCCATCTCCTAGATGCACTCACGCCAGGCCATCGGCCTCAAACCGCGTATTCACCCGCGCAGCAAGAGCGCGTTCAATTTCGAGCAGGTGCAGATCTGCGTCGGATTCTGACAGCGGCTGGCTGATAGCTGCCTGGCCGGGGCCGATCTCGATAATGAGATCGCCGGCAACCGGCTGGATGGTATCCACGATGCGCCTGATCAGGGCCTCGTCAGTCAGAAAATTCTGACCGAATCGTTTTCGTGCGCGGTGCTCCATTCCAGACTCAGCCCCTGGTGTTTTCCGGTGATTTTTGCTCGGCCATGTTATTGGCGGCGAGTATGGCTTCCCCCAGGCTTCCTGTGTCTGCCAGGCCCTGTCCGGCGATGTCCAGGGCGGTGCCGTGGTCCACGGAGGTCCTGATGAACGGCAGCCCGAGCGTGATATTGACTGCGCGTCCGAACCCCATGTGTTTCAGGACCGGCAACCCCTGGTCATGGTACATGGCGACCACCGTGTCGCATGCTGCAATGCGGGGAGGATTAAACGCGGTGTCAGCGGGCACAGGTCCCTCCAGGTCCATTCCTTCCGCCTTGAGCTTCCGGATGACCGGCTGGATAATTTCCTGCTCTTCATTACCCAGGTGACCACCTTCACCGGCATGTGGATTCAGGCCCAGGATCTGCAGTCGGGGTCTTCCGATTCCAAAATGATCCCTGAGAGCGCTGTGCGTAATTCGGATCACCGCTTCCAGCTTGCCTGGTGTCAGTGCGTCTGCAACTTCGCGGAGAGGCAGGTGGGTAGTCACCAGGCTGACCCTCAGCCCCGGCGCCGCCAGCATCATAACGACCTGCTGAACCCCGGCGAGTTGCGCAAGGAATTCCGTGTGCCCACTGAAGCGGATGCCGGATTCATTGATGACGCCCTTGTGAACCGGTCCGGTCACAAGCGCTGAGGCCGGACCGCCAGTGACCAGGCCAACGGCCAGGCGCAAAGTTTCGAGCACGTAGCCCGCATTGGCGGGATCGGGTTTTCCGGGGGTTTCTTTCCTGGCCAATGGCGTGTTTGCGCAGTTCAGCGAGCCGGGAGCGATCTCGATGCCCGGATGCCAGTCGATGATGTTCGTGCGCAGACCCAGCGAATTTGTCGTTCGAACGAGCATGTCCCGGTCTGCGACGGCCAGGATCCGGGAATCGGGATGCTCTGCCTGGTACCTGACAAGAATTTCGGGGCCGATCCCGGCGGGTTCGCCCGGAGTGACCGCGAGGACGGGTTGATTACCGGTCATAGCCGGAGGTTTCCCTGTCGGCTCTCAGCCGGAACCACTCGAAGAGCCGGGTAACCGGATTTCGACAAAGGCTTCATCCCGGAACTGGCGAAGCACCTTTTCGATCTCCTGCTCAGCCTTTCTCCGCATGATCTTGTCGCGTGCTTCCGCCCGAATGGCTTCCTCGGTTCGGTCCATCTCGCGGGTGTCCATCATTTCGATGATGTGCCAACCACTCGTGGTCTGGAAGGGTTCACTGGTTTGTCCCGGGCGCAGCGCGACCAGGGTTTGATAAACCCGTTCCCCGTAGGCTTGTGGCTGGAACCAGCCCATGTCCCCCCCGATATTGGCAGTGGACGTATCATCCGAGTACTCCTTGGCCAACTCCGCGAAATCTTCGCCGTCATCCAGTTTTCGCTTGATTTCGGTAATGGTGTCCATCGCCAGGCGGGGCGTCATCACCGCATCAATCTCGACCATGATGTGCCGGGCGTTGTATTCCTCGATCACCACCTGCCGTTGCTCGCGGAAATCATTGACTTTCAGGATGTGAAAACCGGCCGGGCTGCGAATCGGCTGGGTGAATTCAGGCGGGCTGAGCGGGCGAACGGCATCGGCAAAAAACGCGGGCACGCTGTTCAGGTCGCGCCAACCGACCATTCCGCCCTCGAGGGCCTCCTGGCCGTCGGAATAGCTGATCGCTGCCGAAGCAAAATCCAGCCCTTCGACCAGGCGGTTGTAAATATCATCCGCCTTGGCTTTCGCTTCGGCGACCTGGGTCGGCGTGGAACCGTCCGGCAGGCTGACCATGATGTGTGAAATATTGTATTCCCCTCCGCCGAGATCCTCGGATGCCAGCAGGATGTCGACCTCGGTATCCGTGATCGGCTCCATGCCGTTTACGATCCGCTGTCGAAGCCGTTCAGTCATCAGTTCCTCACCAATATTCTGGCGGAACTCAGAGAAATCCTCGCCGTCCCCCTCGATGACCTGGCGCATCTGCTGCACGGTCATGCCATTTTGCTGGGCGAGCGTTACCAGTGCCTGGTCGATATCCGCATCCGAGATACGGATCCCGGTTTGCGCGGCACGCTGGATCTGGAGTTCCCTGATGATCAGCCTTTCCAGTACCTGGCCTTCCAGCAGGTGCATGGGAGGCATGGATTCACCGCTGGCCCGCACCCGGTCCACAATGCCGGCAACCGCCAGGTCCAGCTCGCTGCGCAGGATCACGTCCTCGTCGACGAGCGCAACGATAGAATCAATGGAATTATTACTGTCGCGGTACAACTGCTGCGCCACGGAAGCCACGGGTGCCAGCAGGCAGGCGCCGGTAACCAGTAACACAGCGGCCTTTACAGGCCAGGAACGACAACTTTGATACATCCGGGAATTCTCCGAAAAGGATCTATTCTAACCCATGCGGTCAGTTATAGAACAGCCGGCTGCGCTGGTTTCCGACGCTGGTAAGGCCTTTCAGGTTGAGTTCGAGAAATATCCCGTCCCTGTAGTCGCCATCACGGTTTTTCAGATAACGGCGCAGCACGGTCCGGATGGCCCAGCAACAGCTTTCATATTCCACGCCACCCTGGACTTCGAGCAGGTCGCTGTCCTCGAATGAGTAGTTGACACGGGACAGAACCCGCCAGGCCTCGTTGATGGGCCAGAAAATCCTGAAATCGAACTGGTCGACGCGGTCCCGGCGGAAACGGTACTCGAAAAGGACGCGTTCACCCCGCTTTCCACGATAATTGAATCCCAGGGAACCCACCGATATCTCATCTCTTTCCCAGTCCCATTGCAGGCCTGCAATCGTGCTGAACCGCGACGTGATATGCCATGCGAACTCCCCGATGAAAGGTGAATAATCGTCATCATTGGGGGGGTCGCCGTCTAGTTGTACACGCCTTTCCTTGAAGTAGAAAATCTGCCCCAGGCTGAGGCTCCACAGGGCATCCCCCCCCATTCCGTCGTAATGGTTGGTGGTCAGCGCCAGTGACAGTTGGCTGGTGTCACCCTGGCGGTCCGCACCGGCGAAGCGGTTGGTATTGAACAACTGGCTGACGCCAAACGTGAACTCGCCGGTATCGAAGACCGG
>JARFQZ010000048.1 GCA_029287515.1 Lysobacterales bacterium | reverse complement strand
CTCGAATATCAAGAGTAAGCGGCGTTTTCTGCCCAATCTCCACAGCCACCGTTTTTGGGTGGAGAGTGAGAATCGCTGGGTGAAACTGCGCGTCTCGACCAAGGGGCTGCGCATCATCGACAAGAAAGGTATCGATGTTGTGCTGGCTGACCTGCGGTCACGCGGCGAAAAGGTATAAAGGAGGATTTGAATAATGGCGAAGAGCGCAAGAGATAAAATCCGCCTGGTATCGTCTGCAGGTACCGGTCACTTTTACACGACCGACAAGAACAAGAAGAACACCCCCAAGAAGATGGAGATCAAGAAATACGATCCCGTCGTCCGCAAGCACGTGATGTACAAAGAAGCCAAGATCAAATAACAAATGCTTCTTGTCATACCCCTGAACCCGCCTCACTGGCGGGTTTTTTTGTTTAAGTCCCTACGTTTAGCCGGTTGGCGAAGCCAGAGGCTATTAAAAGAAATGCAGCCAAGCGCGGCCGCCTTCCGCAACAAAGTTGCGGGAGCAGGGAAGCGAGGCACTACTTTTGCCTGAGCTGCCAGAAGTCGAAACCACCCTGCGCGGCATAGAACCCGTCCTTGCCGGCTGCACGATCGAACAACTGGTCATTCGAAACTCCAGCCTTCGCTGGCCGGTGTCCGAGGAGGTATTCCAGGCCGAGGGCCGCAGGGTTTCCGGCTGCCGGAGGCGTGCGAAGTACCTGCTCATCGAGCTGGGGGGAGCCGGTGGCCTGATGATCCACCTGGGAATGTCGGGTTCCCTGAGAATCTGTGACATGAATGACGCACCACGCAAGCATGATCATTATGATCTCGTCCTGGAGAGTGGGAAATGCGTCCGTTTCAATGATCCGAGGAGGTTCGGGTCTCTTGCCTGGTGGAATCACCCTGCGGAGGATCACCCGCTACTGAGCCACCTTGGGCCCGAACCGCTGTCAGCAGGTTTCACCGGTACATACCTTTGGACCAGGTCCCGGGGCCGAAGAGGTGCAGTCAAAAACTTCATCATGGACGGAAAAATCGTGGTCGGCGTCGGCAATATCTATGCATCGGAAGCACTCTTTATGGCCGGGATCCACCCGCTTCGCGCCGCCGGGAGAATTTCCGCCGTCCGCTACGAAGCCCTGGCCCAGGCGATACGCGATGTGCTGAGCCGTGCCATCCGCCGCGGTGGGACGACCCTGCGGGACTTTCTCAACTCCGACGGAAACCCCGGCTATTTCGCCCAGGAACTGTTGGTCTATGAAAGGGAAGGTCAGCCCTGTTTCCAATGCGGCTCGATTTTAAAACGCAAAGTGATTGGTCAACGATCGAGCTACTATTGCACGCAGTGCCAGCGATAACGCTTAGCCGCCATCGGATTGCTTGTCGATCTGCTCGTTAGCCCGCTCCAGGGCCTCCAGGTACTGGTCTTCGACCTGTTCTGCTTTTTTCAACGACTGGATTTGCGGACCTATGAAGCTTTCCTCGGCCGTGGGAACCGGCTGATCCGGCCAGAGCTTGAACACCGCGAGCGCAATGATGATCAGTACGATGAGGAATCGCATGGCTGATTATCCATAAACTTCAGTCTTCGTATTCTAGCAGTTCCTCCTGTTGCTCAAAATGATCAGGCTCCTGAACTTGGAGAGGATCGATCAGCTTGATTTGCTTGCCCGAATAAAAAACGTTCTTGAACTCTTGTCTGCTGACCGATACATAGCGCTCATTTCCGCCGATTTCCACCTGGGACCCTTCACGCAAGGCATACCCGTCATCATCAACACGCACAACCATGGTTGCTTTCTTGCCTGAATGACAGATGGTTTTCAGCTCCTCGAGCTGATCCCCCCATGCCAGCAGATAGCGGCTGCCTTCGAACAGCTCACCCTGGAAATCCGTTCGCAGACCGAAACAGAGCACCGGAATGCCAAGGCGGTCCACCACTTCGGTGAGCTGGAACACCTGGTCACGGCTGAGAAACTGTGCCTCATCCACCAGTACACAGTGGACGTTCCGGTCATCGAGAACCTTCTTTACGGACTCGAACAGGTCATCTTCTTTACGAAACGCAATGGCACCCGCTTCCAGGCCGATCCGCGACCTGATCACACCCGCCTCAAAGCGGTCATCAAGAGCCGGCGTGAACAATAATGGATACATTCCGCGTTCGCGGTAGTTGTGGGCCGACTGGAGCAACAACGTGGTTTTGCCGGCATTCATTGCCGAGTAATAAAAATAAAGCTTAGCCATGGTTTCCGGGGGTATTCTCCAGGTATTCATGAACCAGGGCCAGGGCCTCGGCTCTTTGTGTCAGCGCCAGTAAGACCAACAGGTCGCCTGGCCTTGCGCGGATCAGGGCCTCGGCAGTCGCCTGGCCCGGACCGGGAAACAATTCAATGGCATCCTCCGGGATTCCGTATCTGATGGCCTCCCTGCGGATCAATTGAGGAACTTCGTTCGGTTCGCGCCCCCGTTCGTAACCGGGCAACTCGGCAACCAGCAACCGGGCTGGCCAGACACTGCAGGCGGCACGGACGAGGTCTGCAATATCCTCGTCCAGGCGGTCTCCTGCCTGGCCCATCAAAAGGATGACGCGCTCTGCGGGTACCTGCCTTATGGCGTCGGCCAGCGCTTTCATCCCGTGTTCATTGTGTGCAAAGTCCACCAGGATCCTGATCGTGCCGCCATCGACCTCGTGTTCAAACCAGTTACCACGGCCAGGGTTATCGTGTTCGTCGCCCCTGAATTTCGCCAGACCTTTTCGAATGGCATCGACAGGTATATCCAGCGCAACAGCGATACAGGTCGCCGCCATGGCATTGCTGATGTTGTAGCGAACAATCCCGCCCTTTGCAGCTGGAATCTCCTTTGCCTGAACGGCTTTTTGCACGCGGGAACCCTGTGCAACGACGATCCAGTCATTTTCCAGGTAACAGACCGTTCCCCCGCAGGCTGTTGATTCAGCGAGCAATGGATTATCCGGATCCAGGCTGAACCACATGATTGGTTGATCCAGCGTGGAGGCATAGTGGACCATGCCCTCATCATCCGCATTGAGGACCAATGGCGCATTACCGATCAGGGCTTTACTGACGATGAACTTGGCCGGTATCAGTTCGCGTACCGAATTTATTCCGTATTCACCCAGGTGGTCTGCGGCAACGTTGGTAATCGCCGCAACATCTGCTCTTTCGATACCCAGGCCCCGCCTCAACAGGCCACCACGCGCGACTTCCAGGACTGCCATCTCAACGTCACCCTGGCGCATCAACATGCGCGCGCCCCCCGTGCCGGAATAATCCCCGGAATCGATTACACGATCACCTACCCTGATGAAATCCGTGGAAGTCAGGCCAGCCCGGTAACCCGCGGCTTTCATGATGGCCGCGGTCATGCGCACCGTGGTTGATTTACCGTTGGTGCCAGTGACCATGGCTACCGGAATACTCCCGAGCGCCGGCCAGTCGATTTCGGAGGGGGATGGCAGCGCGTCGGGTGCCCAGACAAGGGTCGACGCCCCATAACCCAAAGACACTTCATCGTCATCCCAGAGAAAGGGTACGCCATGCTTGCGGGCCGCCTCCTGCAACGCCAGCAGGTCCGGGTTACGCTCTTCGTCGAACAACCGCACCAGCCGCGGCGTTTCCTCACCGGGATCGGGGCCGGTGCCTCCGGTTACTGAAGCCACGGCACTGGCCCAGGCCGTTTCATTCAGCTCACACATTGAATACAGCACGTCGATCGGCGCCGAGACCAACAGGCTGGCGCCGCCGTCATAAACACGGTAACAGGTTTTCTGCTCGGCATACCCCACCGGGTCAAGCCATTCTCTGGCCGCTTTCTCCCAGGCAGCGATGATTTCCTCCGGCGCGCACTTGATTGAGACGTCGATGATGGCGCTGGGATACTCCCAGTAAAGGTTGGCGCCGGTAAGCCGGCGGCTGTCTGTCAGTTCGAATTGCATTGCCGTGCTCTAGTCCGATTCCTCTTCAATCCGGGCAATCCGGACTCCTCTTTCGTCCTTGATCAGCTCGGAACCCGGGTCCAGCGTAAAGGCTTCGGGATCTTCTTCCACGAAGCTCTGCACCGTGTTTTCGGGAGGGGTATCCGCGTGTTCTCCTTCTTCCACCTGGTGCCCGGCGACCTGGTTCCAGCAGCGCTCGATGTTGTCCCCGAAAATGACCACCAGGTCGCCTTCGCGAGCCGTTTCAAGTGCCCCGCTGATGGCATGGACTTCGTCGGGAATAACGCTGATCCGACGTTTTTTCACGCCTCTTTCCCGCAATTCCTCTTTCAGCATTTCCGGTACTTCATCGGGCCCGCGCCCACGCCGGTCATCGTCCGCCTTGCAAATGTAGTAGTCGTAATGCCCCGCGGCGTTCGCCGCAATCGCACGAATGTCTTCGTCTCTCCGATCGCCGGGTGCGGCCAGCACGCATATTCTTTTGCCCCCCACTTCCAGCCGGCTGACCAGCTGGCTGATGCTGGCGATCGCGGCGGCATTGTGCCCGTAGTCCAGGATCACCCGGAACGGGAGTTCGTCGAACACATTCATGCGGCCGGGCGCCTGGAATATCGTCGAATTGAAGGTTTGTAATCCGTGCCGGATATCTTCGAGTGATTTGCCCATGCTGAATGCCAGTGCTGCCGCAAACATGGCGTTCTGAACGTTGTGAGTGGCCTTGCCTTCCATCGTCGCGGGAATCAGGTGGGTCCACAACAGCTGGAAATGCGTGCCGTTGTCGTACAACGTGATCATGTCACCACCAATGCCCTGCTCCAGCACCATGGCGCGCCCGCCCGCACGGATGTGTTCCTTGACCAGTGCGTGAGCCGGATTCATCGTGACGTAACAGACATGCTCGGCCTCGGTGTAGTCAGCCATTTTCAGGCAGTGTTCATCATCCGCATTCAGAACGGCCGTGTCCCGGGCGACCTCGATGGGAATGCGTTTCACCTCCGCCAACTGTTCCAGCGTATCAATGCCCTTCAAGCCAAGGTGGTCGGAGGCAACGTTCAGGCAAGCGGAAACATCGCAGCGCCGGTATCCCAGGCCGGAACGTAACAACCCGCCCCGTGCGGTCTCCAGCACGGCCATGTCGACCGTCGGGTCCCGTAAAACAATATGCGCTGAGGCCGGGCCGGTCATGTCCCCTTTAACAGAAAGGCGGCCATCGATATAGACGCCATCTGTTGAGGTCATGCCTACCGTATGTCCCGCAGTTTTCAGGATATGCCCCAGCATCCTGGAAGTCGTCGTCTTTCCGTTTGTGCCGGTGATACTGGCGACCGGAATGCGTCGCGGACTGCCCGGCGGGAACAGCATGTCCATGACTTTGCCCGATACGTCGCGGGGTTCGCCTTCGGACGGCGCCACGTGCATCCTGAAACCCGGCGCCGCATTGACTTCGACAATGGCCCCGCCGACCTCCTTGTACGACCGGGTAATGTCAGAAGTCAGGAAATCCACACCCCCTACGTCCAGTCCCACCGCCTGGACCGCCCGCACTGCCATTTCCCGGTTGTCCGGATGGACGACGTCCGTCATATCGATGGCGGTGCCGCCTGTCGAAAGGTTTGCCGTGGAGCGCAAGTAGAACACCCTGCCCTCTTCCAGTACCGTGTTCTCGTCTACTCCGTCCTTTTCCATCAAGCGCTTGGCCTGGTGATCCAGTTCCAGCCTGGTCAGGACTTTTTCGTGCCCGATACCCCTTCTGGGGTCCTCGTTCACGATATCTATCAGTTCAGAAATGGTGCGCTGACCGTCGCCCACTACGTGCCCCGGAACACGTTTGGCGACTGCGACCAGCTCATCATTCACCACCAGCATCCGGTGATCCATCCCCTCGATGAAGCTCTCTACCAAAACACTGCGGCCCCGGGCATTTTCCCGGGCCACACCATATGCGGTTCTGACCTGGCCTTCCTCTGCCAGGTTAATCGATACGCCGCGGCCATGATTGGCATCCAGTGGCTTGACGACAACCGGGAAACCTATGCGGACAGCACCTCGCACTGCCTCGCGTTCGGAATAGACCAGGCGTTGCTGCGGCACCGGCAGGCCCAGGTCGCGCAGCAGGTTATGGGTGTCTTCCTTGTCGCAGGAGATCTCGACGGCAATGTGCGGCGTCTTGCTGGTAATGGTCGCCTGGATGCGCTGCTGGTACTTGCCGTGCCCGAACTGCACCAGGGAATACTTGTTGAGCCGGAGAAACGGGATTTCCCGTTCCTGCGCAGCCTTTACCAGGGAAGCCGTACTGGGGCCCAGTTCCTTTCTCTGGGCAAAACGGATAAAACCATCCCTTTCCTCTTCGAAATCGAAATCGCTGTCGATTTCATCTTCGAACGATGCTTTCAGTTCGTCCGGTAACAGATTCAGCAGCAATTGCCGGGAAATCCTGCCGGCTTCCAGGCCCACATCCCTCTGCTTGTATTCGAACACCATGTTGTATTGTCCGACCGGTCCGATACTCCGGGTCTTGCCGAACGAAACATCGGAACCCGCCATGTTCTGCAGTTCGATCGCGGCATGCTCCCAGATGTGCGCCATCCAGGTGCCTTCATCTTCCCTCAGGCGCCTGAGGAATCCTCCGGGCTCGCCGTAAGAGCAACCATGATTGGCCAGGCCCGGAAGAGCCTCCGTGAGCGCATCTATGAATTCCGGGCCCAGACGGGCCGACGGCCATTCTTCGAGGGGGCCGATATCCACCTGGTGACGAATGACGGGAAAATGAGCGTAAAGGCTGGGGCCGACGTATACATTGGTGGCCAGGATTTTCATAATACTGCGACCTGCATTTGGAGGAGGTCAGGGCATATTAACGCCGGACCACGCTGTCCGGCAAAAAGAATTTTGATCAGTCGAGAGTCGCTTCGCGGGTTTCCAGGTTGAAGTGGGCGCCTTCGGCCAGTACATGCAGTTTCAGCCCGATGAGCGTCACCGCCTCTGCCCGGCGAACATAACTCATGGAGGAATGCCTCAGGTCCGCGGGATCCACCACGGTTACGGTTCCTCTACCAACAACTTCCATCCGGCCGTCAGGCGCAATAAAACCTGCGGTGTTCTCATCGATTCCCAGCCCGCAGGCAAAGGGATTGAAAGACAGGGCCGCCAGCAAGCGACCCATGCGCTGGCGCTGATTGAAGTGCTGGTCGATGATCACCCGGTTGGTCAAACCCAGTCCCGGCGCCAATTCGACACCACTTTCGCGGGGCGAAGAACCGCTTCTGCCACCGGCAATCATGTGTTCCGACACGATGGCCGCCCCTGCCGAAGTACCGGCCACGTGCACACCCCTGGCATTCAAGTTGCGAATCCGGCGCGCAACCGGCGTACCCCCGAGGATGGTCGACAGGCGAAGCTGGTTGCCGCCGGTAATGAAGATTCCAGTGGCGCCATCCAGTATGCGCAATGTCTCGTCATTGAAGCACTCGTCCCGTTCTTCAATCGGCACGCACATCGAATCCGCGCCCATCTCTTCGAAGAGCGCCTTGTACTGCGGGCCCGTTTCATTGAGAAGAGAAGCCGTGGGAATCACCATGATCCGGGCGTCGGAACCACCACAAAGGTCCACGAAGCGATTGAGAATCGAGGGCCTTTTTGCCTTTTTACCCTCGGCGCCGCCGATGGGGATGATGTAGCCTCTTTCGTTGTTACTTTCATTTAATGCCGGCATTTCGTCTCAGTCCGTAAAAATTAAATATTCTGTTGGCCTTCAGTCTTCGAAGACACCCTTTTCAACAGGTGATCCATCCTGGATCATCCAGTGCCCTAGGGCCATGACATGCCTCACGCGAAACTCCGGGTCGAAGCAAACCAGGTCGGCGTCATTACCTGCCTCCAGCCGCCCTTTTCCAGGCAGGCGCAACAAGCGGGCAACGTTGCTGGTCATTGCAGGCAGAATCTGGTCGAGGGAATGGCCCCTGGATGCCAATTCCCGAATCGTATCCGAAAGGCCCGCGGAAGTAGCAAAGTCCATTTTTACCATTTCGCCGTTTTCATCGAATTGCGGCAGGCACCCGCCCCCATCCGAACTTATGGTCAGGTTGGCCGCCGGGCAACCAGTGTCGTGAAACCTTTCCCAGGCATCCGGCGCCGACCACGCGTTTTCGCCTTCCTCCACCGGGAAAGCCGTAACATCCACCACTGAATTGCCAAAACTCAAATCGCAGGCTTCCTCGAACAGTTCCTTGCGCCGGTTCACATGGGTTGGATGGAAAATCCGGGACGGCAATTCTGTTTCAGCGATCAATTGCCTTACCAGCGACAGGCCGCGGGGGCCATCCCCCAGGTGGAGATGCAGTACACCGGCTTTGCGGCTCAACAGGCCGGCCACATGGACTTCGGAAGCCAGCCGAGCCAGTTCGTCGAAGCCGGGCTGGCTGGACCGGTGATCGCTGATCGCTACTTCACCCAGCCCGATCACACAGTCGATGTTGACGATATCCTTGCGCACCGATCCGGTCAGTGTCGTGGGAGGCAGGTGGTAACCGCCAGTCCAGCACCAGGCCGAGAGCCCTTCTTCCCGGAGCGCCCGGGTGCGTGCAAGCAGGCTGGCCGTGGAGCGTGTTTCGTCATCTGTGCCCAGCAAACCCACGACGGAGGTGACACCGTGACGGGTAAAGCCGGTCAGCGGCACCGGCGGCGCCTGGGTAGAAAAGCCATCTTCACCCCCACCCCCGGTGACGTGGACGTGGCAGTCAATCAGGCCGGGGCCGACGGGCGCACCCTCCATGTCCACGGTTTCGGTCAGCAGGCCCGTGTCAAAATCAGGTTCCCCAACCCCGGTAAGCAGAATCTTGCCGCCACCCAGCAGCAGGTAGCCGCAGCCTAAAGGTCGGGGCGTAAAAATTTCTGCATTCTTGATCAGGGTCAGCATTTCTGGTCCTTTCCTGGATGGTTGAACAAGGCGGAACGCGACAGTTTAAAGGTATACTATGCAGCTTACCAAACGTTATCTGGAGTCTGAATGAGCCTGCAAGCGGTCCCGGTCGGAAGAGACGTCCCGCACGACGTTAACGTGATTATCGAGATTCCAATGCACAGCCCGGCGGTCAAGTACGAAGTCGACAAGGAGTCCGGGGCGTTGTTCCTCAATCGCATGCTGAAAACGGCGATGCACTATCCCTGCAATTACGGATATATCCCGCACACGCTGTGTGGTGATGGCGACCCCACGGACGTCATGGTGGTCATGCCGGTGCCCATCAATTACGGCGCAGTCGTCACCTGCCGCCCGGTCGGCCTGCTGCGGATGGAAGATGAATCCGGCGAAGACGCCAAGGTGCTTGCCGTTCCGACGGAGGACGTCACCGGCCTGTACCGCGAAGTCACGGAACTCGAACATGTCGATGAATTGCTGCGCCTGCAGATTTCCCATTTCTTCGACCATTACAAGGACCTGGAAACAGGCAAATGGGTCGATATCAAGGGCTGGGAAAACGCTGAAGCCGCTCGCCAGGAAATTCTCGATTCAGTGAATCGCTACAACGCGCTACCGGAGAAACCGGACTACTGGTGATCACCTCTTTGACCTGAGTGGACCCACAACTGGTGCTCGGCGCGCCAGATTCGCCAATGAGCAGAGTCCGCGGCCAGGTGGCGCCCCAGGAACCCGGCATAACGATCCAGGTATTCATCTGTGTCTTCAGCACGAAACGGGCCCTGAATCTCCAGCTTTTTGCGTATCGCACCGTCTTCCGACAGGGACATGGCATAGTGGACATACTCTTTCTTCTGTTCGATAAACATCGCGGGAAATCCAACATTGAACCTTGCCGGTGTGCCAAGCAATTCCCGTTTTGATGCCGCCCGGCCTTTTTCGGCCGGGGCATCCATCAGCACACAGATGCTCCCCGGCTTTTTCAGTAATCCCTGCAGAACCTTTCCGGCTCCACCCGTGGTCACGGCCCGATCCCTTAATGTTCTGGACAGGTATAGCGATGCCAGGCGGCAAAACAGGTAGTAGAACGGCCTGCTTCGCAACAACTCTTTCTCCGGCGGGCGATAAGGAAAAGTCGGTTGCATCCCGGCATTGGCCAGCAATTTAAGGATCGAAATTGCCGGGCCCCAGTGCATTCCCACCATCACACGATCTCTTGCCATTTCAAAGTCCGGCGGAAGCTCGATCTCCGCCAGAACCGCGCCGGAGCGACCGTACAGCAGCATGTAAAGATCCCGTACGTCCATCAATTCAACCTGCTTCCAACGTTGCTGCCAGGCTGTTTCGTCACTAATATCCAGGTGTTTACGGGCGCCTTCCAGCGCCAGGGCGGCATCAATCTGCAGGACGCTTTTCCAGGCAGACATGCGTGCGAGAACCTGACGGGAAAAAGACGCTGGAGTCAGCAACGACAGGACGGGCAACAGAACGTAGGCCAGCAGGTCACTCCATTGACGCGCAACGCCTTCGGGTTTACTCATCGTGATGTCCCGCCCGGACTTTCCGATGATTCCGGCGCCTGCCCCGCCAGCAGTATCCACTCTTCCTTTTGCTCCACTGACATCGCACCAATGCCGGGCCAGTAAGCAGATCGGACATCTTCCGCCTGTTCTTCGAGAATTCCGGACAAGGCCAGTTGCCCGCCCGGCTTCAGAAAACCGGTAAACAGGGGCGCCAGATCAATCAGCGGTGCCGCCAGTATATTGGCCATCACGATATCGACCCCGTTGCAGTCCGCCGCTGCCGGTAATTGGCAGCTGACCCGGTCAGCCACGCCGTTGCGCGCTGCATTTGCAGTGGTAGCCTCCAGGGCCTGAGGATCCGTGTCGACGCAAATCACCCGGGCGGCACCTTTGAGGGCGGCCGCTATGCCAAGAATTCCAGAACCGCAGCCATAGTCAACCACGGTCAAAGCTGTGACGTCGGTGCCATCGAGCCATTCCAGGCAAAGTGCGGTCGTTGGATGTGTACCGGTGCCAAAGGCCAGGCCCGGGTCGAGCTGAATCTCGATATTCGCCGGGTCATGCTGAATACTCATACCCCCCGGCACGATCCAGAGCCTCTGGCCGAACTTCATCGGCGCGAACCGGCTCATCCATGCCCGCTCCCAGTCCTGCTCGCCTACTTTGCGCCAGCGGATGTTTTCAGGGCGATCAGCCCCGGGAACATCGCTTAATGCCGCCAGCACGGGCTGTTTTTCCACGCCTTCCTTGAACAGTCCGCGAACGTGGACCGTGGGCCATAATGGCGTGGCACCCGGATCGGGCTCCAGCACCGGATTGTCCTCATCGTCCTGAAAGGTAATGGCCAGGGCACCGAGCAACTCGAGCGCCTCCTCGGCCTGAGGCGTCGCTTCCCTGGACACGCTGATACTGATCTCGGTCCAGCTCACCGGGCAGCCTTCAGCCGTTACGCTCTTCGATGCGTTTTTCCAGGTAATGGATGTTGAAGCCGCCCCTCAGGAATCCACGGTCCCAGAGGAACCATTTGTGCAGGGGAATGTTGGACTTTATCCCGTTGAGTACCATTTCATCCAGCGCTACCCGCATCCTGGCTATGGCCATCTCGCGATTTTCACCGTGCGCGATGATCTTACCGATCATCGAATCGTAATTGGGTGGTACGCGGTAGCCATCATATATGTGGGTTTCGGTGCGAATTCCGGGCCCGCCGGGTGCATGGAATCCCTCTACCAGCCCAGGGGACGGCATGAAGGTCACCGGGTCTTCGGCGTTGATACGGCATTCAATGGCATGACCACGAATCTGGATTTCGTCCTGGGTGTGTGAAAGCGGCTGGCCTGCCGCCACCAGGATCTGCTCCCGCACCAGGTCGACCCCGGTGATCCGCTCGGTGACGGGATGCTCCACCTGGATCCGGGTATTCATTTCAATGAAATAGAAACGGCCGCCATCGAACAGGAATTCGAATGTACCCGCACCCCTGTAACCGATACGTTTGCACGCTTCAACGCAGGCCATTCCAATTTCCTCGCGCTGCTGCGGGGTAATTCCAGGCGCCGGCGCTTCCTCGATGACTTTCTGATGCCGCCGCTGGCTCGAGCAATCCCGCTCACCCAGGTGAATGGCATTGCCGTGCTGGTCGGCTACCACCTGGATTTCAATGTGGCGTGGATTCTCGAGGAACTTTTCGAGGTACACGGTGGAATCACCAAAGGCCGTAGCCGCTTCCTGGCGTGTCAACTGCATTGCATTGCCAAGGTGCGCTTCGGTGTTCACGACGCGCATGCCTTTTCCGCCGCCGCCGGCCGAAGCCTTGATGATGACCGGATAACCCACTTCACGCGCGATCTTCATGCATTCGTGTGGATCATCCGACAAAGGCCCGTCCGAACCCGGCACGCACGGAACGCCGGCTTCCCTCATCGCCTTGATTGCCGAAACCTTGTCGCCCATCAGCCGGATGGTCTCGGGCCTTGGGCCAATGAAAATGAACCCGCTTTCTTCTACTCTTTCCGCGAAGTCGGCATTTTCCGCCAGGAAACCATAGCCAGGGTGAACAGCAACGGCGTCCGTCACTTCCGTTGCCGCGATTATGGCGGGTACGTTGAGATAACTTTCCGTAGCCGGTGCGGGACCGATGCAAACGGATTCATCCGCCATCGCAACGTGTTTCAGGTTTCGGTCCACGGTTGAATGCAGCGCAACGGTCTTGATCCCCATTGCGTGGCAGGCGCGCAAAATACGGAGTGCGATTTCACCGCGATTTGCGATGACAATTTTCTCGAGAACAGCCATGTCAGGGCACTTAGCGTATAACGAACAGTGGTTGATCGAATTCGACAGGCTGGCCATTCTCCACGAGGATCGCCACCACTGTTCCTGAAGTTTCAGCCTCGATCTGGTTGAACATCTTCATCGCCTCGATGATGCACATGGTTTCGCCTTCCTTGACCTGTTGGCCCAGGGAAACAAAAGCATCGGCTTCCGGACTGGAAGATGCGTAAAACGTACCGACCATCGGCGCACGAACCAACTCGCCCTCGGGAACGGATTCTTCCTCTTCGGTAGCGGCTGCCTGCGTGGGGGCTGCCGGGGCCGAAACCGGGGCCGGGGGGGATTGAGGTGCAGACCACGCCGCAGCCTGCACGTTGGGGTTCATGGCAGGCGGCGCCATCACCGCGCCACCACTGCTTCCGCGGCTCAGGCGAACGGACTCTTCCCCTTCCACGATCTCGATTTCAGTAAGGCTGGATTCCTCCAGCAACTCAATGAGCTTCTTTATCTTTCTGATATCCACTCTTGCTGCTCCTGCCGTGACGCTCGCCCGGCATCTGATTATTGTGGTTCTATTTGATTGATGATGGCCTGCATGGCCAACATGTAACTTTCACCGCGAAAACCCTGGATGACACCCATCGCGATGTCGGAAAAATAGGAGACCTGGCGAAACGGCTCTCGGGCCGCCACTGCGGAAAGGTGAACTTCTATGAAAGGAATTCTCACAGCCAGCAGCGCGTCCCGTAGCGCCACGCTGGTATGGGTATAGGCTGCGGGGTTAAAAATTATGTAATCAACATTGTCGTTGGCCGCCTTGTGGACTGCCTCGACAAGCACACCCTCGCTGTTTTCCTGGACATGCTGCAGCTCATGCCCGCAGGCGCCTGCGAACCGCTCCACATCTTCCATGATTTCTTCAAGAGTCCGGTGGCCATACTGGCCGGGTTCTCTGCTGCCGAGCAAATTCAGGTTGGGGCCATTAAGAACGAGAATGTTTGCCATAGTGATTCGCCTCGATCAGGGATAGGGATTTTGCCCGATTTTGCATTATTTGTCCACAAGATCGAGACAGATGGCCGCAAATTAGAAGATTTTGGTACTACCTATTCCAGCAAACCAACCTGATTCAACAAAACGTCTCTTTCCAGGGCGCCCAGGTGTATCCAGCGGATCATGCCACCGGCATCGATCAGTACACTGAACGGCAGAAGACCGGTCGAGTTGCCGTAACGACGGCCCGTCAGGACGACATCCGCCTTCCCCACCAGGATGGGATAAGCGATCGACAACTCCTCTGCGAATTTCCGCGCCCTGTCGGCATCATCCAGCGCGATACCGACTACTTCCAGGCCCTTCCCGTCATCTTTCGATCGCAATTCAGACAACATGGGCATTTCATCAACGCAGGGTTTGCACCATGTCGCCCAGAAATTGACCAGCCAAACCCTGCCGTCGAAATCACTGGCTGAAACCGGTGTTCCGTCAATTCTCTCATGAGTGAAGTCGGGCCTCTTTTTACCCAGGAGATCGTCCACATCCGGCACGCTGAACGATTCCGGCGCTGGTGCTTTGCCCGTTTCAATGGATTTCGCTGCGAAGTACCCGGCGCTCGCGGCCAGCACAGCCACGACGGCCATAATCAGGAATGTGCGATTCACTGTGCGGCGAGCACCTTCTGCAGATGGGCGGCAAACTCCTCCCCTTCGAAGTAACCCACCAGCCGATAGGCCTTCATTTCCCCGCCATCAGAGTCGAAAAACAGGATAGCGGGCGGCCCGATGATGCCGAATGCCTTCATCAGCTCCTGGTCCAGATCGTCATTGGCCGTGACATCCGCCTGTAGCAAGTCAAACCGCTCGAATTCCGCTTGTACCTGTGGCTCGGGAAAAGTATTGCGCTCCATGCGGATGCATTCCACGCACCAGTCCGCATAAAAATCCAGCATGACCGGCCGGTTTTCCGCGCTTGCCGTCTCGATCGCACGCTCCAGGTCACCCAGCGACTTGATCCTGTGAAAGGCCTTGTGCTCCTCAGCCGGCCCGGCCCCCGTCGCGGTAGTTAAACCGCTGAGCGGCCGTAACCAGTAGTCACCACCTGCAGCGGCGCCCACCACTTCCGTGATCCCCAGCACCAGCAGCACAATACCCAATGATTTCCACAACCGCCGCCAGCCGGAAACACCCGCTTCGAGGCGGTCCAGTGCACCCAGGTAGATGCCGCTGCTGATCGCGAGCACACCCCACAACAGCATGATCAGGCCACCCGGCAAAATGCGCTCCAGCATCCAGATGGCCAGCGCCAGCAAACCGACGCCGAATACTGCCTTGACGGCGTCCATCCAGGCACCGGCCCTGGGCACCAGTTTTCCGGCAGAAACACCAAAAACGATTAACGGCATGCCCATGCCCATGGCCAGAGAGAACAGGGCCGCGCCACCCAGAACGGCATCACCCGAAGAGCCGATGACAATCAGGGCCGCCATCAGGGGCGGAGCGACACAAGGGCCAACGATCAGGGCTGATAGAAACCCCATTACAGCAACGCCCCACAGTTGCCCGCCCTGTTGCTTATTGCTGGCCTCCGCCAGGCGGGTTTGCAGTCTTCCGGGAAGCTGAAGCTCGTAAAAGCCGAACATCGACAGGGCCAGCAGGATGAATACCAGTACGAACCCGCTGATGATCCAGGGATTCTGGAAAACGGCCTGCAGATTCTGGCCAAACAGCCCGGCCAGCACGCCGGCAACCGTATAGGTCACGGCCATGGCCAGTACATAGACCAGCGACAGCCAGAACGCGCGCATGGTGGTCAGGCGGTCACCCTGGCCGATGATGATCCCGGAAAGGATGGGGACCATCGGAAAAACGCAAGGTGTGAAAGCCAGTAACAGGCCAGCCACGAAAAAGGCGGCAATCGCGCGTACCGGGTGACTGCCCAGCAATCCGGCCAGCTTGTCCTGTTCGCTTACCGGCGCCCCGGCCTGTTTGACCGTGACATCCGAAACCGGCTCACGCACCGCTGTCTGGGCCGCGGGCATCTCGAAAGTTACTGTTCGTTTCATCGGCGGATAGCAAATATCACCATCGCGACATCCCTGGAAACGCGCTTCCAGCATGATGTCCTGGGCATTTCCGGCGGGCCGGTTCAGCCGGACCGGAATCTCTACCTGGCCGAAGAACACGGGAACAGGCCCAAATTCCGGATCATCCTTGTTGACACCGGCGGGCATCTCTACATTCCGGACTTCGAATTCGCCGCCGCCGATCACCTGAAACTGGAATTTTTCGGCGTAAAGGTAATAACCCGGTTGCGCGGTAAACCTGACCAGGGCCGTATCCGCGCTGTAGCCAATGGACTCGAAGACAAAAGCTTCTTCCGGTTTCAGCGCCGGTGGTTTGTCCTGGAGAGAAAACAGATCCGGCTGGCCCTGTCCCGCAAGCAGCCCTGCCGCGGGTTCCGCGGGCAACGCCGTTTTTTCCGGGAGGCTCAAGGCAAGGAGCTGTTGTGTTGGCGGGTAACACAATTCATTTTCCAGGCATCCCTGGGAACGCACCTTGAGTTCGATGGTGCCGGTGCCAGCTGGCACCGACAAAAGAGGCAGCGTGACAGTCAGCTTATCGTGGTACTTTTCGACCTCTTCACCCAACAGTTCATCAAACTTGATTTCACCGCGGGGAATCCGGGGATCACCGAGCTCAACGCCCTCTGTGGCCGAAACAAAGCGAAGGAATTTGTTGTTGTAGAGGTAATAGCCGTCTTCTATGGCCCAGCTGACTTCGATCCGGTCACGGCCGACCGCCTTGCCGGAAATGACAAAAACGTCCTCGAAATTTCGCACTTCGTCGAAACCGATGGCAAAAGCGACCGGAGAAAATAACAAACCCAGGATCGAGCTTAAGCAGATAATGATTTTTTGTTTCATTGAATTCATCTTCAGCCTGCCTGACTGCCGCTAAGTAGACCCGGGATTCGGACTAATGTTCCTTACAGGGGGTCCCGCTGACTTGCGGATTTTACCGGAAACCCCTGAACAACGGCGGATTTTCGGTTCTTGCCCCAGATCATGGCAGCAACCCATTCAGGGGAGTAGTTTGGAAGCCAGGAACGCTCGCCTGCTGACAGGAGGTTCTACCATGCAGAGCCCGGTGGAAAACCAAAGGCTCGTCGAACTGGACATGAATCTACCCATCTGGGACCGCTTTTTCTGGGTAGCCCCCCTGGTTCTGGTGGGGACCATGGAATCCGATGGCAGCCATGATCTGGCGCCCAAACACATGGCCATGCCGATGGGCTGGGAGAATTATTTCGGCTTTGTCTGCACTCCAAGGCACCACACGTACTCCAATATCAAGCGCGATGGCGTGTTTACAGTATCCTACCCCAGGCCCGAGCAACTGGTGTTGACCAGCCTGGCAGCTTCACCACGGTTCACCAAAGACGAAAAACCGGCGTTACAGGCACTGCCGGTATTCCCCTCCACGAGTGTCGATGGGGTTCTGCTGAGTGGTGCCTACATGTTTCTTGAATGTGAATTGGACAGGTTTGTCGATGGATTCGGGGTCAACAGCCTGATAATCGGGCGCGTCGTAGCCGCGCGGGTAGCGGAAGACTCTGAACGTAAAGATGAAGTGGATGACCAGGCCATGGTCCACGAAGCACCTGTGCTGGCTTACCTGCATCCCGGCCGTTTTGCCTCAATTGCTGACAGTCTGTCGTTTCCCTTCCCGTCAGGAATGAAGAAATAAGCCCGATGAACGAAGCAGCCACCCCCGCCGCCAAAGATGTGCTTGATCACCTGCAGAGCAAGGAGGCGGACCTGGTGGCTATGCTGAAAACCATGACCGAGGCTGAATCTCCGTCAGACGTTCCGGGCGCACAGCATGAGATCCGGGAAATCATTGCAGGACAATTTGAGCGACTGGGCTACAGCGTAAAACGAATTCCGGGTCACACCAGTGGCGGCATGTTGCACGCGCGTCCCGCGGACCAGTCGCAAACCAGGCCCACGCAGCTGTTGCTTGGGCATTATGACACCGTCTGGCCGCTGGGAACTCTTGAAGATATGCCGTTCGAACACGACGGAGACGTCGTTCGGGGTCCCGGTGTCTATGATATGAAAGGCGGCGTTGCGCAAGCCCTGCTGGCGATCGAAACACTGCAACACTTCAAAATCCGCCCGCAGGTCGTACCGCACATATTCCTGAATTCAGATGAGGAAGTGGGAAGCCGGGAAAGCAGGCGGTACATCGAATCCCTTGCGCCGCATATGAACCGGGTTTTCGTGCTCGAGCCCTCGCTTGGCCCGGCCGGCCGGCTGAAAACCGCCCGCAAAGGCATTGCGCGATTCAGCGTCACGGTTCGCGGCGAAGCAGCACATGCCGGGCTGGACCCGGGCGCCGGCGCCAGTGCGATCCTGGAACTGTCCCACGTGATCCAGACCCTGTTCGCGCTGAATGATTTCGACCGGGGCGTTACTGTTAACGTCGGTACAATTGATGGGGGGCTAAGGCCGAATGTCGTTGCGCCCGAAAGCCAGGCCGTGGTGGATGTCCGGGTGGAAACAAAAGAAGCCGGGGAACGGGTAGAGAAGGCGATTCTCAATCTGGAACCCGTCGTCGAAGGTACTTCGCTGGTCATCGAGGGCGGTTTCGGCCGCCCGGCAATGGAGCGGACCCCGCAAAACCGGCAGCTGTGGCGCCTTGCCCGGACACTGGGCGATGAACTGGGCCTGCAATTGGAGGAAGGTCTGGCCGGCGGCGGATCCGATGGAAACTTCACCAGCCTGTATACCGCAACTCTCGATGGACTCGGTGCCGTTGGGGATGGAGCCCATGCACGGCACGAACACCTGCGGCTGGGAAGAACGATTGAACATGCAGCCCTGCTGACCCTGTTGCTGATGGCCCCTCCGCTGGAAGCTGAAGGTGAACGCGGATGAAGTCGCATTACTTTTTCTCCACGGTCACCCGCAATTCGGACCTGTGGACTGTTCCCTTCAAAACTGTGAAATGGGAACGAGCGGACTGGGACACCGGCGACTTTGTTGTCGGCCGCGTAACCGGCAAGCGCAACCGTTTGTACCGCTGCGAGACAAAAACCGGCCGGATTGCTGAAATGGTCCGTGGCGACCTGATGATTGGAGCCCTGGGAGAAAGGGCTGCCACGCTCGAAGGCGTAGGAGACTGGAGGGCGCTAACCGAAGGTGGCGATCTGGACGCGCTGACCCCCGCTGGTCTGATTGGTAAGGCCACTTCAATTTCACCCATGCTGCCCGACCTGATGCGGCTGGAGTACCTCGGCCACGTTACCCGCGACGGCAGGAAGCTCGGGATGATGGATTTTGTCGTAGCGGCCGAGCGCAGAGTACTCGATACCCCGGTGGTTTTACTGATCGGCACGTCCATGTCGGCTGGCAAAACCAGCTCGGGGCAGGTCATCATCCGCGCTCTCAGCTACATGGGACTGGATGTCGTAGCGGCGAAGCTGACCGGGGCGGCCCGTTATCGAGACATCCTGAAATTCCGCGACGCCGGGGCATCTGCGGTCTTCGACTTTGTCGATGCCGGCCTGCCTTCCACCGTCTGCCCGGAAACGACCTACCGGGAGGCACTTGATTTGCTGCTGTCAAAGATCGCAGCATGCAATGCCGACATCCTGGTGGCTGAAGCCGGTGCGTCACCTCTCGAGCCTTACAATGGGGCCATGTTGGTCAAAAGGCTGGGGGACCTCACCCGGTTCACCGTGCTCTGCGCCTCTGATCCCTATGCGGTGCTGGGCGTACAAACCGCCTATGGCGAGCACATGAAGGCCGACCTGGTGTCTGGCCCTGCCGCCAACACAACCTGCGCCACCCGCCTGGTAAAAGAACTTTCAGGCCACAGGGCGATGAATCTGCTGGACAGGAACACTTATCCCGAGTTGGTGGCAATGCTCAAGCAGGCATTGAATCTGGAATAGGCCTCCTGCTCGCCCGTAACCTGCCTTAATCGATTGATTTAGGACATTTTTATCGTTCTTGTTTATCAAGCCTGCAGCGGTTTGTGTTAAAGTGCGCGCGATTCGAAAAAAATGCTATTTCTAGGAGTGCAAAACTAATGCCGGGAATCACAATAATCATCTCCACGGTCCTGTCTTTGCTGGGCCTGGCCATTGCCTTCGTCTACATGAAGAAAGTGACCAGTGTTCCGCTGACCCTGGGGCTGGAAGAAAAAGACGCCAGCCGTCTGACTTTCATCCATGGGGCCATCGCGAAGGGCGCCATGGCCTTTCTCAAGCAGGAATACAAGTTCCTGACTATATTCATGATAGCGTTTGCCGCCATCATCGCGCTGCTGATCGATGACAAGCACACGCCGGACACGCGCGAAGGCATATACACTGCCATCGCTTTCCTGTTCGGCGGAGCCATCTCCATCGCGTCCGGCTACATCGGTATGAAAGTCGCCACGCAAGGCAACGCGCGCACCACGGTTTCGGCCAAGAAGGATATTTCCCACGCCTTCGACGTCGCGATCAATTCCGGTGCGGTAATGGGCTTTGCGCTGGTCGGCCTGGCCGTGCTGGGCATGGTCATCATCTACGTGGTGATGAGCTGGTTGCTGGCTGACCTCGGTCCGGAAAACAACCACGTGCTGATGGAAGTGATCGCCGGCTTCGGCCTGGGCGGCTCCACCATCGCGCTGTTCGCCCGTGTGGGCGGCGGCATCTTCACCAAGGCGGCCGACGTGGGCGCCGACCTGGTGGGCAAGGTGGAACAGGGCATTCCTGAAGACGATCCGCGCAACCCGGCAGTTATCGCCGATAACGTGGGCGACAACGTCGGTGATGTGGCCGGCATGGGCGCCGACCTGTTCGGTTCCTGCGCCGAGAGCACCTGCGCGGCCATGGTCATTTCGGCAGTGGTATTTGCAGCCGACCCCAACGCCCTGCTCTACCCGATCCTGATCAGCGCCGTGGGTATCCCGGTCAGCCTGATCACCAAGTTACTGGTCGGCGTGAAGAAGGAAGAAGACGTGGCGCCGGCCCTGATGAAGCTGCTGGTTATTTCCAGCGTGCTGATGGCCATCGTGATGTTTTTCTTCACCAAGATGCTGATCCCGGAAAGCTTCGTGCTGGGCGGCGAAACCTATTCCAGCCTGGGCGTTTACGGGTGCTTCCTCTCCGGCCTGGTCGCCGGACTGGCAGTGGGCCTCCTGAC
>JARFQZ010000375.1 GCA_029287515.1 Lysobacterales bacterium | reverse complement strand
GCCTGGTCTTCGGCTACGGATCCCTGATCTGGAAGCAGGATTTCCCGTATCTGGAGGCCAGGTCCGGCCGGATCACCGGCTGGGCGCGGAGGTTCTGGCAGGGGTCACATGATCATCGCGGCACGGAGGAAGATCCTGGTCGGGTGGTTACGCTGGCGACCGCGCCCGGGGAGCACTGCGACGGTCGCGCCTTCCTGGGTCCGGCGCCGATGGAGGAAATGGCGGAGCAGATTAATCGTTGTGTAGGGCCGAGTGGGTCGAATCGGGAGTATGTGATTGAGTTGGCCCGTGCGTTGCGCGAGATGGGTTACGCGGACGAGCATGTTTTTGAGGTTGAGGAGTGGGTTTTAAGTAAAATAGCCCCATGCCAAACATAACCGAACGGCTGGCCAGGGTTCGCCAGCACATGGCCAGCCTCGGGCTGGACGCCTTGATTATTCCCCGCGCTGACGAGTACCTGGGCGAATACATTCCCGAACGCAACGAGCGGTTGCGATGGATCAGCGGTTTTACCGGATCAGCCGGCGTGGTCATCGTGCTGCAGGATCGCGCGGTGATCTTTGTCGACGGGCGTTACACGGTGCAGGTTCGCAAGCAGGTTCCCGGGGATCTCTTCGACGTGCTGCATCTGCTCGAGGATCCACATCTGCCGTGGCTGGCCGGACAGCTAGAGCCCGGTGCGCGTGTCGGTCTTGATCCGCGCTTGCACCCCTACCGCTGGTACCAGGACGTTGAGAAAACGCTGGGTGAGGTTGGGATCGAACGGGTGCGAACAGACCGGAACGTGGTGGATGCCTGCTGGGAAGATCGCCCCGAACCGCTCATTACCATGGCGCTGTTGCAGCCGGAATCGCTCACCGGCCAGTCCAGCCTGGATAAACGCCGGGAAATTGGCGCCTCTCTGGCCGCACAAGGCGTTGATGCGGCGCTGGTGTTTGCGGCCGATTCCATGGCCTGGCTGCTGAACATCCGCGGGCAGGATGTGCCTTGCCTGCCGGTGGTGCTGGGTTATGGCTTGCTGTTCGAAGACGGTCGCGTGCAGTTTTTCACCGACCCGGCAAAGATTCCGGAAGGCTTCGAAGGACATGTCGGGGAAGGGGTCGAAGTACTGCCCGAGGCCTCAGCCCCCGGGGCTTTCACGGCTCTGTCGGGTAAAAAAGTACTGGCCGACCCGGATACGGCCAACGCCCAATGCCACCTGGAACTGCTTGAGGCCGGGGCCGAATTGGTCGCCGGTACGGATCCCGTGATTCAACCCAAGGCGTGCAAGAACGCGGTGGAAATCGAGGGCATGCGCCAGGCCCACATCCGCGACGGCGCGGCCTTGGTCCGTTTTCTGCGCTGGTTCGACGAGGAGGTGGCCGCCGGGCGCCTGCACACCGAGGCCAAATTGTCCGACACACTGTACGATTTCAGGAAACACGGTGAGCATTTCCGTGAGCCCAGTTTCGATACCATTTCCGCGGCCGCCGTCAACGCGGCGATGTGCCACTACAACCATCTCAATACCGATGAGGTCACCCGGCTGGCAATGGATTCGGCCTACCTGGTGGACAGCGGCGGCCAGTACCTGGACGGCACCACGGATGTCACCCGCACGGTCGCCATCGGTAATCCCCCGGACGAGATCCGGCGGCGCTTCACGCTGGTGCTCAAGGGTCACATCGCGCTGGACTGCGCGGTGTTTCCGGCCGGCACCACCGGCACGCAACTCGATGTGCTGGCACGACAATTTCTGTGGAACGAGGGCCTCGACTACGACCACGGCACCGGCCATGGCGTGGGCTCATTCCTGAGCGTGCACGAGGGTCCGCAACGCATCGGCAAGCAGTGGAATGAACACCCGCTGAAATCCGGCATGGTGCTCAGCAACGAACCCGGCTACTACAAGGATGGCTGCTACGGCATCCGCTGCGAAAACCTGGTCGTGATACGCGAATACCAGGCAGATACCGATGATGGCCCGCCGATGATGGCCTTCGAGGCGCTGACCCTGGCGCCCTTCGACCAGCGCCTGCTGGAAGCATCCCTGCTGACAAAGGATGAAGCCGATTGGATCGACCGTTACCACGAACAGGTGTTTCGCGAGCTCAGCCCGCGGCTTGAAGAGCCCGATGTCGAATGGTTGCGGCAGGCGACGCGACCGTTGAGGGAAATGACCGGGTCCGAACAACGTGCAGAAGCCTACTGATCTCCTGCGACCATGAAACTGCTGGTTTTTCTTGTAGAGTCTTTCGAGTACGCGGCCAGCGAGCGCGGTTCACCGCTGGGCGAGGAACACCCGGAACCGTCAGAAGACCGCTTTGAGGGCGCAATCGTTGCGTTTATCCAGTGCGAGCCACGGGACGAGGAGCGCGGTGACGCGGTGCTGAAACAGGCCGTGAAGTATTTCCGGTGGTTTTCACGCAAGCGCGGCGTCACCCGGTTGGTGCTGCATTCGTTCGCCCATCTCGCCGAGGAGCGCTCGTCGCCGGAGTTTGCCTTTGAGTTGTTGCAAGCCCTGGGTGAGCGGCTCGAAGAGCAGGGCTTCGAAATTCACCACACGCCATTTGGCTGGAGCCTGAAGTGGTCGATGAGCGTGGAGGGCCACGGCTACGCGAAGACTTTCAAGTCGCTTTAGTCTTCAGAATCCATGACGCTTCACGCTAATCGCAGACTTCGAACGTTAACCCCGCGTGTTGCTGCAACCGCGCCAGCAGCGAATCGCCAAGCGCTGTGGCAGGCGTCCAGAAACCGCCACCCACATCGGTTTTGGCAATGTCCTGCGCCAGGCAAGCCCCGGCCTCCCCGAGTATTTTGGCCGTTGAGCCGTAGCCCGGGTCGCGATCACCGGTCACCCGGGTAGTCGATGTGTTGCCGCTGGCGGTCGTGCCGTAAAAACGCAAATCGTACATGCCGTCGCGCTGTTGCTCCCGCGACGGGCCCTCACCGGGCTTGGGCAAAATGTACTTTTCCATCAGCCAGCGGCTCGGCGGCAGCACCGCGCCTGCCATGAAAGCGCCGAGACCGCCGGTCAGCGCGGTGGCGGCCAGGCCGCCTTTCAGCCCTCTGCCCATGCGCATCGATTCGTCGTAGAGAAAGTCCATGCCGTAGTCATAGCCGCCGAGCGCGTTGCTGCGATGCACGATGCGGGTATTGATGCCGGCCATCACGAAAGGCCCAAGCCAGGCGCCGGTTTTTGGGTCGCGCGTGGGGGTCGTGATATTGAGCTGGCGCGCCCGGGCCTTACCATCGGGGACCAGGGCATAAGGATTGGCCAGGATTTTTCGCAGCGCGGGGTTTTTGGTCATTTCCCTGGCGATATTGACGATGCTGGCGACCGTGCCGCCCGAGGCAGCACCCTTCATTCGCGCCACCTGCATGCGAATCTGCGTGGCCGGCTGACCAAATTCTTCCAACGCGACTTTCTGGTGGTGATATACCCCCAGGTCGGAAGGGACCGAATCAAACCCGCAACAGTGGATGATCCTGGCGCCGGATTTTTCGGCTTGCGATTCGTGCTCTAGCAGCATTCGCAGAATCCACTGCGCCTCGCCGGTCAGGTCCACGTAATCGGTGCCGGTCTCCACGCACACTTTCACCAGCCCGGAGCCATAAAGCGCATAGGGCCCCACGGTGGAAATAATCACACGCGACTGCCCGCACATTTCGTGCAGTGAATTTTCGTCCGCGGCATCCGCCGTGATCAACTCGATACCGGAAGCGCCCTCACCCAACGCGGCCCTGACGGATTGGAGCTTTGTTTTCGAACGGCCCGCCATCGCCCACTTCAGGTCACCGTCTGCGCCATGACGTTCAAACAGGTAATCGCAGAGGATCTGGCCGACGAAACTGGTTGCGCCAAAAACAATAAGGTCAAAAGGGTGGTCGCTCATGGGAGTGCTCTCCACTTCAAAAACTTAACCTGACCCCTTTTATCCAAAACTTAACCTGACCCCGTTTTATCAATACACCGGTCAACCAGTTCTTGCCTCACGCCCTGTGGATTGCCGATGGTTTCGTAGAATTCGTCCATGTAGCTGGCCAGGCGCACGCGCACGCTTTCATCCATCGCTTTCTGGCCGGCGACCAGGGCATAGAGCTCGTTGCGGGCCTGCAGAAATTCAGCAACGGAAGCCTCGACGTGGTTGTTGTTCACGCAGAATCCCTGGTACAGGCGTTGGCGGACGTTATCGATGCCCAGGCCCGTTTCCGGCCTGGCATAGGGCGTGTTGACGAATCCGGACATGTCGAAATCGTAGGGAATCGCCAGCAGCGGGCCGCCATCGGTTCCGAACATTGCATAGTTGTGGCAGCACTCGCCCTTCGAACCGAGGATCGGCGAAAAATCCGTGTTGCCGAGCAGGTACTGATACACCGAGGTCAGGTTCAGGTGATCTGCCTGGATGTCTTCTACCCGGTCGGGAAAGATATTCAGTCTTTGCGCGTCCAGGCGGTCGGCCATGCGGTTCTCGTGCTCTATCAGGAAAGCGCTGCGCACCATGCGCGGCCTGCGATTCTCACTGTCCACGTAGGTGACATCCAGCAGGCGTACCTGGAAACTCTTTTCGGTCATCGCGTTGAGGATGCGGTAAGCCAGGTATTCCCTCAGCACGCTTTGCTGGTACCGGGCGGAATCCTTGCAATGCACGACCATCTTCAGCTTGTTCTGCTGGTCGAATACCGTGCCCTCGACCTGGGACCGTTTGAAATTGAGGAACAGGGGAGGAAAATCGCAATTGGTATGCCGGTACTTGCCACGGGCGCGAACCTGGAGGTCCAGTTCCACCGATTCACCATCGGCGCCCTTGTAGCTAAAGCTGCCCTCGAATTCCAGGTCCTTCGGCCGTTCGTTGATCAACCGGCTGAACGGGGCGGTGATTTCCACGCGCAGCGCTGCATCATCCTGGAAAAGCGGGTCGGGTGAGGCAGCACTGCCCGTCGGCACGGCAATAAGCGTGAAAAGGATCACTGCAGCTACACGAAAGCGCTTCATTTGTTAGCTCTGAATTCCCGAAGGGTGGACCGGTGCTTATTGTACTCAGGATCAATAGGGTCAGAGCCCTTTTTTGCATAAAGGGTTCTAACCCCTTTGCTCCTGACCCCTCTCCTCGCCTTGGGCTGCCGGACGGTATCGCGGACGCCGCGCGGGACCGCCTGGCTGGATAAGTGGTTGTGATGCTCATTGCGGTGTTAATCTGGAGGCTATGGACATTCTGAGTATCCTGACCGTAACCGCGCTGCGTTTCCTGCCGCTGCTGGTGACGCTGGCCGTTGTGACTTTCCTGCTGATGTTCCTGAATCAACACTTCAGGAAACGCTGGAAAGACAACCCCGACCTGCAGTTCCGCTTCCAGCTGATCATGCTGGTGCTGACGATGGCGGGCGTACTGGCAGTGATCATTTCGTTACCTGTCAACGACGTGTTGCGAGGCCAGTTGCTCAGCCTGATCGGTATCCTTTTGAGTGCGGCCATCGCGCTGTCGTCGACGACTTTTATCGGCAATATCCTGGCCGGAATCATGCTGAAAGCCATCAAGAGTGTCCGGCCGGGTGACTTCATTACCGTCGGAGACCTGACCGGCCGTGTCACCGAGATGGACTTGCTGCACACGCAGGTGCAGACCGAATTCCGTGACCTGGTGACGGTGCCCAACCTGTTCATGGTGACCCAGCCGCTGCATGTCGTGCGTAAGTCCGGCACGATCGTGGGTTGCAAACTGTCACTGGGCTACGACGTTCACCACGAGCGGGTCACGGATATCCTGCTGGCCGCCGCCTCCGGGGTCGGGCTGAAGGACGCTTTCGTTCAGGTCACCGATCTCGGTGATTTTTCGATCAGCTACCGCATTGCCGGTCTGCTTGAAGACGTGCAGAGCCTGATCTCCGCCCGTTCCGACCTGCGCAAATCCGTGCTGGACGCGTTGCACGG
>JARFQZ010000172.1 GCA_029287515.1 Lysobacterales bacterium | reverse complement strand
GGTCAATCCGCTCCATTTGATCCTGGCCCAGGTCGATCCCGCTGGCCCTGGAATTCTCCTCGATCTGGGAAGCCCGGGTAGCGCCGGTTATGCACGATGTGAATCCGTCACGATGCAATATCCAGGCAAGCGCCAGTTGGCCGAGCGTGCAATCCGCTTCATCCGCGATCTCTCTGAGCCGGTGGACTTGCTCCAGCATCCTCTGGTCAGCCGCAAGGTCCTTGATCCACTGATTCTGGCGCTCATCCGTGGCCCGGCTGCCTGCGGGCAAGGGCTTACCCGGCTCGTACTTTCCGGTGAGTATGCCCTGTTCCAGCGGTGAAAAAACGACCTGCCCGATACCGTATTCACGGCAGACCGGCAGTACTTCCTTTTCCACATCTCGCATCAGCATGTTGTAGTGAGGCTGGCTGGAAACCGGGGCGTAATAACGATCACCGCAGATTTTTAGTGTCTTTCTGATCTTGTCGGCGGGCCAGCAGGAGAAACCCCAGTACAGGATCTTGCCCTGTCGAATGAGGTCGTCCATCGCCCGGATGGTTTCTTCAAGGGGCGTTTCATCATCGTAGCGATGACACTGGTAAAGATCGATGTAGTCCGTTTGCAGCCTGTCCAGGCTGGCTTCGCACTGTTCCATGATGTGCTTTCGCGACAAACCCTGGTCATTGGGGCCGTCACCCATCGGAAAGTACACCTTGGTGGCCAAAACATAGGACGACCGTGTGTGTTGGCTGAGCAGTTCTCCCCACATGGACTCGCAGGCGCCGGTTGCATACACATTGGCCGTGTCAAAAAAATTGATCCCGGAATCGAAGGCTGTCTCGATGAGTGCGCGCCCGGTTGTTGCATTGGCAACATGTCCGAACGTCAGCCAGCCTCCAAGACCAATTTCAGAGAGCTTCACTCCTGATTTGCCCAGGCGACGATATTTCATACTGATTTCCCTTGGTCAACAGTGATGTGCGTGCCTTCCGAGAATACCAGTAATTGCCGTTTCATTCGGAATTTTTCTGTGCTAGTTTCAGATTCGGGTTACCTGCAAGGAGAAAACCATTGAGCTTCCGGAAGTTGTTGCTGTTGCTGGGTTTGATTGTTTTTCTCCAGGCATGTCAAAACAGGGAGAATTCGTCGGAAGTGAAATCGCAACCGCGGGAGGACAGCCTTTCGGCGCTGGCTGTCACTGACCTTGCTGGCCGCCTGGGGATTCCGGAGGGGGATATTGAAATCCTGGCCGAGGAAAATGTAACCTGGCGCGACGGCAGCCTGGGCTGCCCCAGGCCCGGCATGATGTACACGCAGGCACTGGTCGAAGGTTCACGGATCGTGCTGAGGGCGGGTGGGCGTGATTATTCGTACCATTCAGGGGCAGGCAAACCGCCTTTTTATTGTGAAGATCCGGTCAGTCCCGCTCCCGCTCCGACCGCGGAATAATTTTACCGTCGCAGACAAAACGTTCCAGCCACTTTGCGGGGGGGCGCATCGCGATAAAATCGTTGATCTGCTGAATCAGCCGCTCATGGTGCTCAGCCTGGGCGCTTCCCAACCCTTCGAGCAGGCGTTGCATCTGGTATTCCATCCGGGCGTCCTTGTCTTCAGGGGGTGAGTCGACCTCCAGCAGTATTTCCATTGCAATGCAGGCCTGTCGCAGCTCGACTTCCGAAGCTTCCTGGTCAGAACCGTTTTCCCACCACGCTTCGAGTGCATTTTTATCGATATCCCTGGGGATTCCGCCTTCACGGTTCCAGAGCGCTGCCGCCTTTTCTTCGTCCGAAATCTTCAATGCACAGGCATGCATGCGGTCCAACAGCCGAGGCCACCGCTCACGTTCCTGCTTCGCTCTCAGTTTGGCTTGCTCAATCCGTTCATTCTTCACAGCGCGCTCGGCTTTGCGCTGATCATCCAGGCGGGCAAAGACCGCATCACAGGCCTTTCGCAGTTCCTTCCAGAGCTTCCGGTCAACCTGCCTCGGTGTCAGCCCAACAGATTTCCAGTCTCTCTGGATGTCCTTGGCGCGATTGATCGCCTCCCGCAGATCCTCGATTTCAGCCAGGGACTGCGCTTCCCTGACCAGCTCTTCCTTGCGGCTGATATTGCGCCCGTACTCGTCCTTGATGTGCCCGTAAATCCGGTCGCAGGCTTTTTTCAGCGCTTTGCGGCTTTTCCGCTCTCCCCTGCCGTCGAGCGGCTTGATACTGTTGAAGGCGGAGCGGGCAGTATCAAGCGTTTTCTGGACCATTCGCCAGTCAGGCCCGGGCGCACCGGAATCACTCTCCGGCGAGCCCGGCCAGTTCATGCGGTTGTCGTAATCGATCAGCTGTTCAACCAGGGCCATGCGTTGTTTGAAGTTCTCTTTTTTAAGCTCCGACTGCCGTTTGAATGCCTCTTTACATGGCTTGTAGGCTTCTTCGGCTGCCGCATGAAATTTCTTCCACAGGGCCTGGTCGCGACGCGGTGAGATATGCCCCAGGTTTTTCCATTCATCCTGCAACGCCTTGATCTTCACGGCCAGGGCATCGGGTGGCTCCTCACTGCCGACCAGGGCCAACATGCGTTCGCACAGTTCGACCTTCTTGGGCTCAATCGCGAAACCCTGCCAGTCGTGAATTTCATGCAGCCGGGCCGTCAGCGGACGCAATTCCTCGTGAAACCGGTCCTGGTGGTCCGGCCCCAGTTGCTTCAGAAGGTTCCTGATTTTATTGTGAAGCCGGTCGGCATTATTGAAATGGCTGTCATCGAGTTCTTTCACCAATGCCGTAAATGCCTTATCGAGTTGCTGCAACTTGTTTTTTTCCTGCTTCTTCAGGTCCGCCAGCTTATGCTGCAATTGTTCCTTCAGCCCGTTGAGACCAAGGATCGGCTCCGGTGTGAAGGCGCTGTGCGTTTCCGGCCAGGCGAGCTTTTTCAGGTGCTTTTCCACTTTCCGGAGCAGCTTGTGATGCGCCATGTAATCTGATTTGGCCAGTCCGCCTGCCTCTTCATGGAGTTGGTCCATGGCCGGCTTCCTGTCAGAAATCCGCTGGGAGATTTGCGCGATTTTTCGCCAGGTCGAGAGGCGCTCCTTGCATTCCCGTGTCTGTTCGGAGGAGGGGCGGGCGTCATGCATTGCGCCAAGCCAACGGTTTTCGAATCCATCCAGAACGGTAGTAAAGGCTTTTACGCCATCGCTCGATGCAAGGTCCAGGTCCGCCGGGTTTATACCCTGAAGTTCCACGAGGACATCCTTGAAAGTCTGCCCGGCTTCTTCTACCCGGACATGCTGCTCTGTTTCTGCCCGTCGCAGACGTTCGATATCGTCGATACGCCGTGCACAAGTTTCAAGGTCGCCCTCTATTTTCTGTCGCTGTTCGGCAGTCGCATGCTCTTTCAGCGGAATCCAACGGTGCTCCAGGACCTGGAACCTGGCTTTGTACTCCGGTGAGTCCACGGCAGAACTCAGCTTGCCGGCGTCTTCAAACAGTTGTGCAATTTGCCCTCTTCGTTCGGATTCAATCCGCGCCGCCTCGTGCAGTATGTCCAGGCGCTCTTTGCTCAGGCGGTAAACCGATTTGTCCTTGTGCCTGCTTTGCGCCAGCAATTCTTTCAGGTATTGCTCTTCCTCGATTTCCTGTGCTGCGGCAATGCGCACTTTCGCCAGCGGGTGATTGATGGCCAGGTCAACCAGGGTTTCGGGTTTACGCAGCCGGCCGATGCATGCATCCAGCAGTTCCGGTTCATCGGTCAGGCCTGCAATGCGAACCAGTCGGGCTTCGTCGGTCATTGATGAAAGCTTGCCCGGGTCTGGCAGCAGGACTCCAAGTAACTGCTTTTTTGCCTGTTCCAGAAACGGCGAAGGCAGGATCTGGACAAGATCCTCCAGAACATCGCCGTTGGTTATTCTGACCAGGGCCAGTGACCGGACCTCTTCGTCCGGGTCGTCCTTGATAAGGCTGACCAACACCGATTCATCCTCGATTTCATCAACGGCAGCCCTGCGCACCTCGGGATCCCGATGTTGCCATGAAGGTTTGCCAAACGAGTCAAATAGGGTCATTCCGTAGTTTCCTGGCCTGCCAGCAGACTTGCAGTGAATTCTACTATGAGCCTGCCTGCCTGGGCCAACCGTCTGGCTGTTGTATGTCCTTGATCAAGCGTTGATGCCTGCGGTGCCGGGTTGGACACTCCCCGGTTTGCGATGTAGCCTGATCTTTCAATTTGAAACAGATGTGCAGGTGACAAGGAGCTCTCCGGGCATGACGGCAATCTTTGAATATCCGCACGTGGTCGCCGCCGAAGACATCGATGAACTCGGCCATGCGGGAAACTATCATTACGTGAAGTGGACACAGGCGGCAGCGATTGCACATTCCGCCGCCAACGGCTGGCCGACTCAACGCTATTTCGACCTCGGCGCAGGCTGGGTGGTGCGCGCACACAAGATCCTGTTCCTCAAACCCGCGTTCGAAGGCGATGAACTGATCATCAAGACCTGGGTGGCCAGTGCCCGGTCCGCCAGCTCTGTCAGGAAATACCAGATTGAGAAGTCCACTGGTGAAGTGCTGGCCAGGGCCGAGACGGAGTGGGCTTTCGTTAACTACGAAAAACAAAGGCCCACGCGGATTCCGGCCGAATTGGCAGAATGCTTTGAACTCACGGACGGCCCCTGAATAGCGGAATTTCAAATTTAGTCTATTCTTTAAAAATACTTCCAATCAAAAAAACAAACCGAGGAGAGCGTATCTTGAAAAGACGGGATTTTTGTCGTTCCACACTGGCAGCCAGTGTTGTTGCTGCCTATCCATTCATGGCAAATGCCGCTCTGGCCGAAACCAGTGTCGCCGCGATTTCACTGGACGGCGGTGAGATAGAGATTGAAAAAACAGCCATCAGGGAGTTTGCCGAACAGCTGAACGGCCCGCTGTTGATGCCTGCTGACGAGCAATATGATTATGCACGCCGTGTGTGGAACGGAATGCACGACAGGCATCCGGCGCTGATTGCACGCTGCGCCAATACCGATGATGTCCGCCAAGCGGTGACTTTCGCAGCGGACCGGGGACTGCTGCTTTCGGTGCGCGGCGGAGGGCACAGCTGGCCGGGCAAATCGGTCTGCGATGGCGGGTTGATGCTCGACCTGGCCACCATGAACACCGTAACCGCGGATCCCGATAACAGGCGGGCATACGCCCAGGGCGGTGCGCTGCTCAACGC
>JARFQZ010000315.1 GCA_029287515.1 Lysobacterales bacterium | reverse complement strand
CGCTTGGTTGGGTCGGGCAGACCGCTGTGAAGTAACCAGCGCTTGGCTTCCTCGTTATATCGCCATTCCTGCTGATCGATAATCGTCCGCTCGACGGCCTGGTTGGCGTTGAATAGCTTGATTTCTACTTCTTGCCGTGCGGTCATGCCTTCGTCGAACACGGCGGCCGAGCGTACCGTGTAAGACGTCACTTTGAACAAGCGCAGCCGGTCCATGTCGAGGCGGGATATCGGGTGTTCCTCCAGGTACTCAGGCGCAATGAAATCGGCGGCCGCATCCCATTGGCTCCAGCGGATAATGGTTTCATACTGCTTGAACGCCTCACCCCTGCTCTTGTCTACCTGGTTGCTGCTGCAAGATGCGAGCACCAGGACAGCCAGCACGAAAAGAGAAATGATTTTTTTTAGTGGGTGCATTCCTTGCCTCATTAGGTTTTCATTCGGCCCATTATACTTACGTCAGGTTCTGCCAGGCTATCGGTAACCACGCCAGCCCAATGACGACCCAGCAGAAAAAAACCGCGGCCGAACCCATGTCTTTCGCCCGGCCTGAAAGATCGTGGAATTCCGCCCCGATCCGGTCGACAACGTTTTCGATGGCCGAGTTGAGTAATTCTACAATAACGATCAGGACCAATGGTGAGACCAGCAATATCCATTGCACGATGGATTCCGCAAGAAAAAATGACAGGGAAAAAAGAATCACGGATATGACTACGTCGGCCCGGAATGCCGCTTCGTTCTGCCAACAAGCACGGATACCCTTCATAGAGTAGCCGGTTGCTGCAATCAGGCCTTTCAATCCATTGTTATCTCTCTTCATAAATCGGAATTCTGCCTCGTATACAGGCCGTCGAACAGGACGGCCCAGTTGGAGCCGTCGTCGGAACTGGCTTCCCACAATTGACGAACGGTGCCGTCCGGGTTTGGCGTCCAGGAGATACGGTGCAGGGCGGTGCCGTTTCCGTCGCGTGCCGGGCGGGTTCCGCTCATGACCATGGCCCCGTCTACGAATGCTCCGTTCAGCAGGAGCAGGGTGCCGCTGCTGTCAACCCAGGTTTGGTGCCATTGACCGGTAGCCTTGTCATAAATGTTGAAGCTGGTGCCGCTGATACCGCCCGGTCCGGCGCCCTGCCAGTTTTCCTGCAAGGCACAGCCGTTGTGAATGGACTGGATTGAATTGGTGCCTGCGGGCTGCTCATTGGAAGTGACGTTCCAGTCTCCTATCCAAAAATCAAATTGCCGATGCTCCCTGGAACTGCAGATCTTCGCAGTGGGATCCGGAACCTCACCGGCATCCTGGGCAATGACCGGCAAAGGCAGCAAAAGCACTATTGAAAGCAAGATTTTCATCGCGCGTTCCTTCTTGAACCGGGCAACCATGCTACCATTCGCCGCTTGCCCATTGTGGATATTATGAAAGACGATAATCAAATGCAAAACCCGTTGAAACAATCGAATCTGCAGTTTCACCTGCCGGATTTTCCCGCGATCAAGCCGGAACATGTCATGCCGGCACTCACGGAATTGCTGCGGAATTACCAGGAAGGCCTTGAGCGTTGGATGGAGCAGGGTGGCGATGCGGGCTGGGCGATGGTCGAGCAGGAAATTGCCTGGGCTGACGCACTGAACAGGGCCTGGTCACCGGTTTCCCATCTCAATTCGGTGGCCGATTCGAAATCCTTGCGCGAGGCTTACAATTCAGGCCTTGAGCGCCTCACGGAGCACGAGAACTGGCGGCAGCAGCACCAGGGTATATTTACCGCGTACCGCGATATGAAAGATTCCGAATCCTTTCGCGAGCTGAGCCCGGTCCAGCAGCGGATTATTGAGTTGGAGCTACGTGATTTTCACCTGGCGGGAGTGGACCTTCCCGAAAAAGAACAGAAAACCTATCGCGAACTGGTGATGCGGCTGAGCCAGCTGGGATCGCGTTTTTCAGAGAACGTGATCGATGCGACACAGGCATGGACCCTCCATTTCGACAGCACCGAAAGGCTGGATGGCCTGCCTGACGCCGAGCTTAAACTGCTGGAGGGGATTGCCGGGGCCCATGGCAAGGATGGCTGGATGGTGGACCTTAGTGCACCCTGTTTTCACGCGATAATGACCCATGCCAACGACCAGGCGCTGAGGCGGGAAGTTTATACCGCCTATGTTACGCGGGCATCAGACCAGGGGCCCTGCGCAGGCCAATGGGACAATATGCCGCTGATTGAAGAGACGCTCTCCCTCCGGCACAGGCTGGCCCGGTTGCTTGGGTTCGACAATTACGTTGAATATGCACTGGCGAGGCGGATGGCGGATGCACCCGTGTCGGTTGTTGAATTCCTCGACAGCCTGGTGTCCAGGGCCCGTCCGGCCGCCAGGCAACAGCACGAATCGCTGCTGGATTTTGCCGGGAAGCAGGGCGCAAACCTGCCACTGGAAGCCTGGGACATTGCATACTGGTCTGAGCGTTACCGCCAGGCTGAACTGCACCTTTCAGACGAGGAACTGAAACCCTTTTTCTCCCTCGAACGCATGTTGGACGCCTTGTTCTTCACTGCAAAACAACTGTTCGGCATCGAAGTGAAACTCGATGAGAGCATCCTGACATGGCATTCCGATGTCCGTTTCTACTGGTTGCGGGACCGGTCCGGGCAGCGTATCGCCGGCATGTACCTTGATTTATTTGCTCGCAAGGACAAGCGCGGAGGGGCCTGGATGGATGTTTGCCTGTCGCGCAGGAGAGTGAATGAAGCCCTCCAGCTTCCCATGGCGTACCTGACCTGCAATTTTGCGCCGCCGGTCGGAGAGCAGCCCTGCCTGTTGACGCATAATGACGTGCAGACATTGTTTCACGAGTTTGGACATTGCCTGCACCACATGCTGACGACGGTCGATTGGCCGCAAGTGAACGGCATCAACAGCGTGGAGTGGGATGCGGTTGAACTGCCCAGCCAGTTACTGGAAAACTGGTGCTGGGAAGATGAAATCCTCTCACGTTTTGCCCTTCATTACCGGGACAACACGCCCATGCCGGGGGAGCTGAAAGGCCGTTTACTGCGGTCCCGTTCTTTCCAGAAGGCATTGTTCCTGGTACGGCAACTGGAGTATGCCCTGTGTGATTTACACCTGCACCTGGATTATGATCCTGATAATCCGGCCAATCCGCTGGACGTGCTCGGGGAAATCCGCAAAAGTGTTGCCGTGGTGCCCGTGCCGGAATGGAACCGGTTTCTGAACGGATTCAGCCACATTTTCGGTGGTGGCTATGCGGCGGGTTACTACAGTTACCTGTGGGCGGAACAACTGGCTGCCGATGCCTGGGGAAAGTTTTGTGCCGAGGGCAGCCTGGACGCAAAAACGGGCGATGCCCTTCGCAGGGAAATACTTTCCGTGGGGGCGTCGCGGCCTGCGATGGAGTCATTCGTGGCGTTTCGCGGAAGGCCCCCGGAACCCGGTCCATTGCTTAAAAGTTACGGATTGAAGGAAACTTAGACGAATGAAAATAGCCTCCTGGAATGTCAATTCACTGAATGTCAGGCTGCCTCATGTGCTGGCCTGGTGCGACGTGGCCCAGCCAGACGTGCTGGCTTTGCAGGAAACCAAGTTGACGGACGACCGGTTTCCGGTCGATGACTTGATGAATGCCGGCTACCACAGTGTTTACTCGGGTCAGAAAACCTATAACGGCGTCGCGGTTCTCAGCAGACTGGAGGCCAGCGATCCGGTCACGGATATTCCCGGTCTCGATGATCCTCAGCGCCGCATCCTGGCTGTGACCGTTGGTGATGTAAGGATCATCGATCTCTACGTGGTCAATGGCAGCGAAGTCGGGTCAGAAAAGTTCGAGTACAAGCTGCATTGGCTTGACCGGGTCACCGCCTGGATCGAAACCGAAATGGCGCAGTATGAAAAAGTTGTCGTGCTGGGGGATTTCAACATCGCGCCTGATGACCGGGATGTTTACGATCCCGAGGCCTGGAAGGAGAAAATCCTTTGCAGCACGCCGGAGCGCGATGCCCTGAAAAAGATCCTCGACCTGGGCCTGCGCGACACATTCAGGTTGTTTGACCAGGAAGAGCGCACCTGGAGTTGGTGGGACTACCGGATGAACATGTTCCG
>JARFQZ010000255.1 GCA_029287515.1 Lysobacterales bacterium | reverse complement strand
GCGGGGAGTGTTTGAACCCCCTGCGCTAATCTCAGTGGCCGGAAAAACCAGAACAGCCACCAACAAGCATGTGGCGGCCCGGAAAGTCATTTTCGGGTGGATTCTTCGTCCCTGGCGGATGGCGATTCGACATCATCGCCGGTCCGCTCGGTTCCGTCTGTAATTTTTGAACCGGTGATCACCATCGGAACGTAAGTGACGAAACCTTTTCTGCCGGTGGCGCCACTGGCCTGGTAATGCCGCAACAGGTACGCGACCATTGCCCGGTCGCTCTTGTTGCCTCCGTTGGACAGGCTGACCTGGCTTGAAGCTGGCGCCCGGGTGAGGCTCTGCGGGCTGGTAAATTGTTCGACAGGGCTCTCTTCAGCCACTTCTCCCGTTGAAAAAGGCGTTCCAGGCACCCTGCCCGGGCCGACTGTTGAAATGGCCATCAACGCAACGGAAGCTGCAATGGCCATACCGCCCATGGGCTTCAACCAGCGCCGGTAGCCTGCAGTTTTCCGGATTTCTACCGGTTCATTTTCGATAGCCCTGCTAATGCGGTCACACAGGTCGTCGTGGGCAATTTCACCTTCCTGGTGACGAAGACAGTCTCTCACCAGGTGGTACCGTGCCCAGGTGGCCCGTAATTCACCATCACTGCCCAGGCGCCTGACCAGGAAACGGCTGGTGTCCGGACTGATTTCGCCGTCTACCAGTGCTGAAAGATGTTCGCGAGTGTCTTTACTCATCGTCGTTCCAATTTGAAGTCTCAGTGCCCTTCTACCAGGGGTTTCAGTTTCTCATCGATGGCTTCCCGGGCCCGGAAAATCCGGGAACGGACCGTGCCTATCGGGCAATCCATCGTCAATGCAATGTCTTCGTAGCTCATGCCTTCCATTTCACGGAGCATGATGGCCGTGCGCAAGTCATCCGGCAGTTCCGCTATGGTGTCGAAAACCGTGCGCTTGATCTCTTCGCGCATCATCTCGTTTTCCGGGGTTCCCTGCTCTTTCAGGCGGCTTTCCATGTCATACTGCTCGGCGTCGGCCGCGTCGATATCACTGGCAGGCGGCCTCCTTTTTCGTGCAACCAGCCAGTTTTTCGCAGTGTTGATGGCGATTCGGTACAACCAGGTGTAAAAAGCGCTATCTCCGCGGAACCGGTCAATGGCGCGATAGGCCTTGATGAATGCTTCCTGGGCGACATCCTGGGCCTCGGACTGGTCAGAAACGTAACGGGCCACCAGGCTGACAATCCTGTGCTGATACTTGTTGATAAGCAGGTCGAAGGCCTTGGTGTCGCCTTTCTGCACCTGCTCTACCAGCAATTGATCGACCTGTGCTTCGCTCATTCGCGAATGCTCCGATGTTTTCTGATCAGGCCGCCGAGCCACCGGCCGGACGTTGACATCCGGCTCAGCCACGGTCTGGGCGGCTTGTAATTTGTATACGGCCGTCATTCGTGTCGGCTCCCTGCTTTGAGCATATCATGGTCGATGTTGCCACTGTGCGATATGACACGGCCCCGCCGGTGGAGTTCCGTGAAAGATCCATTTTTTTTGACTTAGATAACATGTGCAAGAATCCGGGGCGGATGCGATAATACGCTGATCGAATTTTTACCCTCTTTCCACCATTGATTAAAGGTCCGGGCACATCATGGAATTTCTTAAAAACCTAGGTATCAAAGACTTTAACCCAGGCGCATATTTCGGCAACGGCGAATGGTCCGCCACACAGGACCAGGGAGTCATCGAATCTTTCAATCCGGCCACCGGAGAACGGATCGGCTCCGTTTACGGCGCTTCTGAAGCCGACTACGAGCGCGTCATGGAAACCGCCCAGTCTGTATTCGAAGACTGGCGCAAGGTACCTGCTCCGCAACGGGGCGAGGCTGTACGATTGTGTACTGATGCACTGCGCCGCAACAAGGATGCCCTGGGCAGCCTGGTCAGCCTCGAAATGGGCAAAATCAAGGCGGAAGGCGACGGCGAAGTCCAGGAAATGATCGACATTGGCGACTTCGCGCTTGGCCAGTCGCGCATGCTTTATGGCCTTACCATGCATTCCGAGCGGCCACAGCACCGGATGTATGAGCAATGGCAACCCCTGGGTGTGGTCGGCGTGATCACTTCTTTCAATTTTCCGGTCGCGGTGTGGGCCTGGAACGCACTGATTTCCGCCATTTGCGGGAACACAACAGTCTGGAAACCCTCTTCCAAATGTCCCTTGTGCTGCATTGCGGTGCAGAACATCTGCAACCAGGCGCTGGCGGAAGGCGGATTCCCACCCATTTTCCTGAGCTTCATGGCAAGCGGTCATGACCTGGCAAACCGTTTCGTTGATGACGACCGGGTCAGGCTGGTCTCTTTCACCGGCTCCACCTGGGTCGGGCGCACCGTGGGCACACGCGTGGCAGAAAGGTTCGGCCGGAGCCTGCTGGAACTGGGCGGAAACAATGCCATCATCCTGGACGAGACCGCCGACTTGAAGATGGCCATTCCCGGAATCGTTTTCGGGGCCGTCGGAACAGCAGGCCAGCGTTGCACCACAACTCGCCGGCTGTTCGTGCACGAAACGATACTTGAAAAGGTCACCGGACAACTGGTGGATGCCTACCGGCAAGTGCGCATTGGCGAGGCGCTGGACCCCAACACCCTGATGGGTCCGCTGGTCGATGAGAAAGCGGTCGGTGATTTCGAATCCGCGATAGGCGCAGTTCGCGAGGCCGGCGGAGAGATCCTGACTGGCGGTTCCCGTATTGACCGGCCCGGCTCATTTGTCGAGCCGACCATTGTCATGGCTGAGAACGACTGGGAAATTGTCCAGACCGAGACGTTTGTCCCGATTCTCTATGTCATTCCATTTTCAGGTATCGAGGATGCGATCCGGATGAACAACGACGTGCCACAGGGCCTTTCATCCGCAATCTTCACCACCGATGTCCGCAATTCCGAGCTGTTTCTTTCGGCCGCCGGCTCCGATTGCGGCATCGCCAATGTGAACATCGGTACGTCCGGTGCTGAAATTGGCGGAGCTTTCGGCGGCGAGAAGGAAACGGGTGGTGGCCGGGAATCCGGGTCGGATGCCTGGAAGGTCTACATGAGGCGCCAGACCAACACCATCAACTGGGGTAAGGAACTGCCGCTGGCGCAAGGCATCAAGTTCGACCTCTGACATGTTTTATGACCTGGCCCGGAAAGTCCTGTTCGCCACAGACCCGGAAACCGCCCACGAGCTGTCGATGGAAAGTTTGCGCATGGGGCACCGCCTCGGCGCAACACGGATATTCTGCAAAGCGCGAAGCCAGCCTGTTACCTGCATGGGCCTGGAATTCCCGAACCCGGTTGGAGTGGCTCCGGGCCTGGACAAGAATGGAGATTATTTCGAAGCCCTGGGCAGCCTTGGCTTCGGCTTTGTCGAGATCGGCACGGTAACGCCCAGGCCGCAGCCCGGAAATCCGAAACCCCGGGTGTTTCGACTGACCGGCGCCCAGGCCATGATCAACCGACTGGGTTTCAACAACAAGGGTGTCGACCACCTGGTTCGCCAGGTCAAAAGCCATTCGTTCAAGGGGGTGCTCGGCATCAA
>JARFQZ010000198.1 GCA_029287515.1 Lysobacterales bacterium | reverse complement strand
TGCTTGTCAGTGGTCACGTCAATCAGCTGGGCGTTGATACGCACCCGGTTGCCGACTTTCTGGATGCCGCCTTCCAGGATGGTGGCCACGTTCAGCTCGGCGCCGATCTGTTTCAAGTTCTTGCGTGTGTCCCGGTATTCCATCACCGAGGTGCGGGAAATCACGTCGAGGTCATGGATCTTGGCCAGCTGGGTCAGCAGGTCATCGTGGATGCCGTCGGTGAAGAACAGGTCGTCCTGCTGGTTGGAGCGGTTGGCGAAGGGTAATACCGCGATGGATTTTTCAGTGGCCGGGGTCGTCTCAGCCGGGTTGCTGTCTGCCACCGGTTCCTGCACGGCTGCCGCCGGGTTGGCCGGGACAACCGTTTCAGCAGAATCGTCTTTCGGCAGGTAGCGCTCGAACACCACGAAGGAAACAGCCGCAATCACCAACATGATGGTCGCTACGTTCAGCTTTTTTCCGGTCTGACCGGTAATCGACTGGCTGCGGTCGATCTCGGATTCGCGCTTGACACCCTCCGGTGTCATCTCGAACACCCAGGCGAAGATCACGGCGGGCACCAGGCCGAGGCCCAGCAACGCCACCAGCGAGCGCAGTACAATGTCCGGCGCGCCGATTACGTCCAGCACCAGGTCGGCGCACTGCGCCAACAGCCACGCGCCGACGATGTAGGCAACGCCTACGCGGAAGACATTCCTGCGTTTGAGTTCTGTGAACAGTCCCAATTTATTGTTTGGTTTTCCCAAGTCTCCGCGCCATTGTAGCTTCGATTGGAGTCGCCGTGTGTACTCTACAATAATTCATATGTTCCCAATTTGGGAACCTTATGTCATACTGTTCGTCAAACGGGGTAAGCTTTGAGATTAATCAAGATCAAAACCTTAAGGGATTTTTGGAGCCAACCGGAGTACCGTGATTCCGAACAGCCTTTGAAATCCTGGTATGCAATCGCCAGACAGGCTGACTGGGCAAACCCGGGTGACGTAAAGAGTCAATTCGGTAATGCAAGCATTATCGGCGATAACCGGGTGGTTTTTAACATGGGCGGAAACAAGTACAGGCTCATTGTGAAATTCAATTACCCCTACAGAGTTGGATATATTCGATTCATAGGTACTCACAGGCAATACGACCAAATTGATGCGGAAGCGATCTGATGAACATTAAACCAATCAAAACTGAGGCCGATTACAATACAGCACTCAAGCGCATTGAGGCATTGATGGACGCCAGCCCCGGTACTTCGCGGGGTGATGAGCTGGATATCCTTGTAACGCTGGTTGAAGCCTATGAAGAGAAGCATCATCCCATCGAAGCACCGGATCCGGTGGAGTTCATAAAAAGTGTCATGGAGTTCCGCGAACTGGACCAGGCGAGATTTGCAAAGGTTCTGAACTCCAGGTCTCGTGCATCTGAAATTTTGCACAGGCGCCGGCAATTGACTTTGAACCAGATTCGTCAGATCACCGCTGCCTGGCAGGTTCCGGCAGACCCTTTAATCAGGGAATACGAGCTTGGCAATCAAGGTAAATCATGAATATTAGCCAGCAGCTCAACCAGCGCTGATGTTCAGAATCTTCAACGAATCCAGAAACGAAGCCCTGGCCAGCGGCCGCACCGGGCGTTATTTCCGCTACGTTTTCGGCGAAGTGCTGCTGATCGTCATCGGTATCCTGATCGCGTTGCAGATCGATAACTGGAACAACGAACGGCAGGAAGAGGAAACACTGGACTCCTACCTGGCCAGCATTGCCAGGAACGTGAACTCGGACGTCACTGAACTCAGGGATCTGCGCGAACGGCGCTCCGAAAACCTGCTGAACGTGGTACGACTGGGCCAGGTACTTATCAAAACCGGTAGCTACGAGGCCGAGGAACTGTTCTTTTTCGTTCGCAGTGTTGAAGGTTCGAGGCGCCCGCTACGCCTGATTCCCGATACCAGTGGTTACGACGCCCTGAAAAATTCCGGGGTGCTCGATCTCCTGCAGGGCCGTGATATCGAGCAGCTTTTGTCGGATTATTACAACGTCATCGGCAACATTCAGCACCTCGAGGCCGAGTACAATGATGCCATCAGGCCGCTGGGCCGGAGCTTGCTGGAGCAGCAGGTCAATTCAGAGGTTAACGACAGCTGGGCCATTTTTGACCCCACTGCGTTATCACCGCAACGATTTGAAGAACTTCAACCCTGGTTCCGGGAAATCATTCAGTGGCCGACCACCAATTTGCTGTTCAGCATACAGACGGATACCACCCTCATTCTCCAGGAATACGAAAAGGCGATCGCGATGGGGGATGTTTTTGTCAAGATGGTGGAATCCGGGCACAAGTCTTTTGAGAAAAGCGGGACGCGACATCCCTTGCTTTCCGGACCCGCCGCGGGAGAGGGTATTGCGGACATGATCGCAGACGGAGCCATTGCATTCGACAGTTATTATTTTGGGGCCACCAGCTCCAATCAATATGGCGCGGAGTTCACGCTGGATTCGTACGAGCGCATAGAGGACACATTGAGGATTTATTACCCCGGTGCGGTTCCCGGTGCGGGTGACACTCAATGGGCGGCCATCTGGTTATCCGTCAATGACGTCGGGTTTGAAAGAGCGCACCGCGACTATTCCCGTTTCGATACCCTGCGACTGGAGCTGAAGGGTGAGGCCGGTGGCGAGCGGGTCCTGGTTCATATGAAGGACAAGGACGACCCGGATGACGGCAGCCAGACCGACCTGGAACTGTTGTTGAGCGACCAGTGGCAGACCTATGACATTGACCTGGCCCGGTTTGAAACCGCTGAACTGGGTAGCCTGTACATACCCCTTGGCTTTCTTTTTATCGACCAATATGAACCGGTTGCTTTCAGGATTCGCAATGCCAGGTTTATCAGCAGGGACGCCGCACAACGCTGATCACTGCCAGAACGGCGGCGGAACCTCTCCCGCTCTCCTGCGGAAATACTCATACACCGGCAAGCCGATGATAATCAGAATGATTCCAGCCAGCGCCCGCGAGGGCGTTGCCAGCAAAGTGTTCACCAATAGAAACACCGTGACCAGCAGAAACAGTATCGGCACGACCGGGTAGCCCCACACTCTGTAGGGTCGCTCGGCGTCCGGCCGGGTGCGGCGCAACACCAGCACGGCGCCGGCGCTCAGGCCAAAGAAAATCCACAAGATAAAAATATACATGTCGGTCAGGATGTCGAAGGTGCCCGATAGGCTCAGCACGATCGACCAGGCGCCGATGGTCAAGATGGCCACGGCGGGGACACCATGCCTGGAAATGCGCGCCAATGGTGCGGGGAGCATGCCGGCCCGGGCGAGGGCGTACGGAATTCGGGGACCGCTC
>JARFQZ010000190.1 GCA_029287515.1 Lysobacterales bacterium | reverse complement strand
ACCGCGGCTACCTCGGTCTTGCCCTTGTAGTGGGTAATTGAAAGGCGTGCGTGAGTCTCAACGCCGGACAGGCCTTTCTGTGACTCGTTCAGGGTCTGCCAGGCGGTTTCAATCGGCACATTGAAGGCCTGGTAGGCCACGATGTCACGGCCGCAGAAGAAGTAATGATTGCCCACGCCGACTCGGTAAAGCGCGCGTTGCATGACCCGCAGTGCATCGGGATCATCGTTAATCCCCTTGATGATCGGCGCCTGGTTCTCGATGTTGATCCATCCGCGGGAAACCAGAGCATCCATCGCCTTGCGGGTATCGTCATGCCACTTCAGGGAGCCGTTGGGATTTTTCTGATAGGAACCATCCGGCGCCTTCAGCAGAAACTCATCCGGGTGGTTGAAGTGGATCATCACGCGGAAACCGACATCGGGGTAGGTTTCATGGAAGTTGTCCAGCATGGCCAGGAAGGCGTCATCGAAGCGTTTGGGATGGAACGCCATTTCCTTGGTGCCCAGGCGGATGGATTCCACGCCGGATTCAGCCAGGGCAGCCATCCACTGGCCGATCTTGCGATTGGGCAGCACCATCGGATCGCCGCCGGACAACAGGACCTCCCTCAGTTTCTCGCGTCCAGTCTGCGGGTGAATCCCTCCGTTTGCCGCAACCACGTCGTTGTGGGCGCGAACGTAATCGGTCACGTCCTTGATCTTGGCCAGGCCTTTCTTGGCCACTGTGCCGTCCTGTCGTTCGACTTCCTTCTGGCTGATCAACTCTTCGCGATAGCAGAACCGGCAGTGAGCCGAGCAGGTGGAGACCACGTACAACAGGCCCATTTCGTACTTGTGCAACAGGCCTTCCACCGGTGCGAAGTCCATCTGGTGTCCCGGGTCTTCCGAGCCCTGCAGGTTGAGGGTTTCATTCGGGTTGGCCTTGATGATTCGCTGCAGCGGCTTGCTGTTCTGGGCCATTTCGAAAAAGTGGCGCGTCATCTTCACCGGCATGCGGTTTTCGACGTCCCGTTCAGTGCCTTTCAGGCTCAGCAGGATCGAGAGCTCATCGGGAGAATAAAAATTCTTGATGTCGTCCGGAGCCTTGTCTTCAAAGAACGGCTTGAGACCGTTGGTGATCTCGCGATCGTACTTGGGGTTTTCTATCGTTTCCAGGAAAGCCTGCTCTCTTTCAGCCGGGACGTATCTGCCTGTATTTGCCACTTCACACCTCGTGATTTATTTCTGCTTCCAGACGATAATGTAACACATTGAACGACAAAAATGTGGTAATGTAACAAAATGAACATTGCCGGCACGCCAACATCCACCAAGGACCTCGTGGCAGCGGTCAGCAGTGAGCTGACACCAGCGGAGCGGCGCATTGCTGAAGCCGTCCTGGCCGAGCCCACGCTGCTGGCGTTCGGTACTGTTTCCGACCTGGCCAGCCACGTTGGAACGAGCCGCCCGACCATCGTGCGTTTCGCCAATACCCTTGGATTCAAGGGCTACACGCAATTGCAACGGCATGTCCGTAATGACCTGTCCCACCAGTTGGCCCGTCCCAGTGAGCGGATCAGGCACGACAGGGAACGCGCATTACCTGCGCGCCAGGCGATCAACAACGCCATTGCCTCCGTCTTTAACGCACTCGAAGGAGAAAGTATCTCCGAACTGGCGAAGCCGCTGGTCAGGGCCCGAAAAGTCTGGGTCCTGTCTGGTGAGACGTCCCAGGCCGGGGCGAACGCCATGCAAAGCGGCTTGTCCATGGTCCGGTCCGGAGTGCATTCGCTCCATGAACACACCTATGGAACCGACCTGAGTGAGGCAATCCCGGGCGACACTGCCGTTGTTTTCGATTTTTTCCGCTACCGCCGCCAGGTAGCCCACACGGCCCAGGTGCTGGCGGACTCCGGCGTCACCATCGTGGCGGTAACCGACAGTACATTGTCGCCATTGGCCGAATTGGCGGATGCATGGTGTGAAATAGAAGTGCCTGCCGTGGGCCCGTTCGACAGCTCGGTGCCAGCCGTGGCGGTGGCAGAATTGCTGGTGGCGAGGGTCGCAAAAGAGTTGCAGGAGGATGCGACGGCCCGTATCGACCGCATCGAGGCCTTGTGGGAAAAGACAGAGGCGTTTTTGTAGTTTTTCGTTCTCCAGGAGGAGTGATCCGTGATCAACAAACAGGTTTCATCCGTCGCCAGCGCGGTAGCCGATATTCCGGATGGCGCAACCGTCATGGTGGGTGGGTTCGGAGCATCCGGAAGCCCGATTGAGCTGATTCATGCACTGATAGACCAGGGCGCGAAAGAGTTGACGGTGATCAATAACAACACCGGTAACGGCGAGGTAGGCTTGGCGGCCCTGATCGGAAACGGGCAGGTGCGCAAGATGATCTGTTCGTTCCCGCGTTCCAGTCAGTCGAGAGTGTTTCCGGAGCTGTACAAGCAAGGACGGATCGAACTGGAACTGGTTCCCCAGGGAACACTGGCCGAGCGGATTCGCGCGGCAGGCGCAGGCATTCCGGCTTTCTATACGCCGACCACAGTGGGAACCGTGCTGGCCGAGGGCAAGGAAATACGCGAGTTCGACGGGCGCCCTTACGTCATGGAGCCCTGGCTCCAGGCGGATTTTGCATTGATCAAGTGTGAGAGCGCCGACCCGGTGGGCAACCTGACTTACAACAAGACCGCACGCAATTTCAATCCGCTGATGTGCATGGCGGCCACTACCACGATCGTGCAGACCAAAAAGCTCCTGGATTCAGGCGATATCGATCCCGAGCATGTCATCACGCCCGGCATCTTCGTCAACCGCGTGGTGGAGGTGAGC
>JARFQZ010000139.1 GCA_029287515.1 Lysobacterales bacterium | reverse complement strand
CCTACGAGTTGCGCGTTGCCGCTCAGGGTTTCGCGGACGTCACAGTAGACCCGCTGGACTGGGAACCGGTGGACGATCGGCAGATGGAAGGATTCTTCGAGCACCTTGAACAGACTCTGCTTGATATAAGGTTCCTGAACCCGAAGCAGCCCAAACGCTTGATGATGCGGTTGCGTCGGCTGTTCAATCGTGCGCGGCCTGATCAGAATGAAATCAATATCTTGCGCGGCATACTTAAAGCTTCGCAGGAATCATCCGGGAATGGCGATACGAGCACAAAGTAGCCGCCCAGGAGCGGACAGGTTTCAGCCGGAATGTTCAGGAAAGGCGCTTCAGGTACCCAGGCAGTGTAACGTCTGCGGGCATGTCGGGCGCCGGAACAGGATTGCCGGCCGTCAGCGCCAGCGGTATGACGCCTGCCCAGATCGGCGCATTCAGGTCTCTTTTGGCATCACCGGGTGGTCCGCTGCGGCTCTTGATGCTGAAAATTTCCAGTGGCAGTGTCAGCAGTGTTGTGGCATTGAGCTCCTTACGTGTCGACGGGCGCAAATCGGCCAGCCTCCCGGGAGCCAGGTGCTCGACCAGCATGTCGAGGCCGCGGAGCTTCTCTGCCTCGTCATCAACCAGGGTAGCTGTGCCGAACACCATCAATGACCGGTAGTTCATAGAAGAGTTGAACGCCGAACGCGCCAGCACCAGGCCGTCGAGATGGGTGATGGTCACGCAGCAGGGAAGCCCGTCTGCCAGGTTCGTCATCAGGCGACTGACCACGGAACCATGCAGCAGGATGTGGTCGCCGTCTCTTCCCAGCGCCATGGGAACCACGTACGGCTGCCGGTCCAGCGTAAACCCGACATGACAGATACGGCTTTCATCGATAATCCCGTGAGCCAATTGCAAGTCTTTACTGCCTCTTTCGGGCAATCTGCGTAAGCGAGTGTCCGCTTTGACGGTCATGTTCATTGTCCTCAATTGAGCTAGAATCCCGATACAGTGTGCACTGAAAAATGATCAGCGTGAATCAGCAACTCAACAAAAAGACCACGTCCGCTTCGCCGGACTTTAATACCTGGGTGAAATCAGTATGGCAGGTGGTGCAGGGCATCCCCCGGGGGCATGTCCTGACCTACGGCGAGGTGGCGCGTCTCGCCGGCATGAGCCGTGCCGCCCGGCGGGTCAGCCAGGCCATGCGGCGTGCGCCTCGCGGCATGAACCTGCCCTGGCACCGGGTGGTTAATGCGCAGGGAAAAATTTCTTTCCCGGAAGGCAGCAGCGGCTATCTCGAGCAAAAGAACCGGCTGCAGGACGAGGGGGTCGTGTTTATCAAGGGTAAAATCGATCTCGACCGTTACGGTTACCGGGGTGCATTGGACAGCTTGCTCTGGGGTAATCCTCTCTGAATTCGATCAAGTCATACTGGAAAAGGTTTCGTGCGAACTTCTGGAGGTCACTGGCCCTGGACGTCGTGCTGATCCTGGGTGTATTCCTTGCTATTCACGCCTGGCAAACCCGTGATTTGCCCATTGATGAGCCGGCCCCTCAGACAGTATTGTCGCTGCTGGACAGCCCCGGTATCCAGTCTGCTGTCAGGGATGGCGAGGCGGGGATCGTGTATTTTTTTGCACCGTGGTGTTTTTACTGCCGGACCAGTATCGACAATCTCGACAAGCTGGTCCGCGAAGGGAATCTGGCCTGGGCTACCGCGGTGGCGCTGGCCTACGGTGACGTCAATGAGGTCCGCGAATTTGTGAATGAAACCGGTATCGGCCTGCCGGTTCTGCTGGGAACTGCCGGCACGGCCAGTGACTGGTCGGTCAAGGCCTTTCCGACTTATTACGTAATCGACGCAAACGGCCGCATCAGCAGCCGTTCCGTTGGGTATTCAACCAGCCTGGGGATGCGCTTTCGCTACAGCAGGGCCTCTGCGTGGTGACGCAGGTGATCCTCTATGAAGGTTGAAACAAAATAATAACCATGGTCGTAACCTTCCTGCATTCTCAGTTCCAGCGGGTAGTGGCTGGCAATGCAGGCCTGTTCCAGGGCGCCCGGTTTCAGTTGGTCGCTCAGCCATTCGTCTTCGGTGCCCTGGTCGATCAGCAGGGGGAGTTTTTCCCGGGCGTCGCCAATCAGCAATGCCGCGTCGTATTCAACCCAGTCGTTGCGGTCATCCCCCAGGTAGTTGGAGAGCGCTTTTTGGCCCCAGCCGCAATCGGAGGGGTGACAGATTGGTGCGAACGCGGATACCGAGTGGTATTTGCCGGGGTTGCGCAGGTAGCAGACCAAAGCACCGTGCCCCCCCATGGAGTGGCCGCTGATACCGCAGCGATCCGTGACCGGAAAGTGTTCGTTGATGAGCGACGGTAATTCCTCGGTCACGTAATCGTACATTCTGTAGTTCCGGGACCACGGCTCCTGCGTGGCATTCACGTAAAAGCCCGCACCGGAACCAAAATCCCAGTCATCGTGTTCGCCCGGAAGCTCTGTTCCCCGCGGACTGGTGTCAGGGCAGACGATCGCAATGCCGAGTTCAGCGGCTACCCGCTGGGCGCCGGCCTTGATCATGAAGTTCTCATCAGTACAGGTTAGCCCCGAAAGCCAGTACAGGGCCGGTACAGGGCCTTGCCTGGCCTGGGGCGGCAGAAAGATTCCGAACGTCATGTCGCATTTGCAGGCTTCCGACCAATGCCTGGCGCGCTGTATTTCACCGCCAAAAGTAGCGGTCGTGGAAATGACTTCCATAGCTCCCCCTCCGTCAGTAAATCACGACTGACCGGATGCTTTTGCCTTCATGCATCAGGTCGAATGCCGTGTTGATCTCGTCCAGCCCCATGGTGTGGGTCACCATGTCGTCAATGTTGATTTTTCCAGCCATGTAGTTGTCCACGTAGCCGGGCAGTTCGCTGCGGCCCTTGACCCCGCCGAAAGCGGTTCCGCGCCAGACACGGCCCGTCACCAACTGGAAAGGCCGGGTGCTGATTTCCTGGCCTGCACCCGCAACACCGATGATCACGGATTCACCCCAGCCTTTGTGGCAGCATTCCAGTGCAGAACGCATCAGGTTCACATTGCCGACGCATTCAAATGAATAGTCCGCTCCGCCATCGGTGAGGTCGACAATGACATCCTGGATGGGCTGGTCGTAATCGTTTGGATTGATGAAGTCGGTGGCGCCCAGCATTTTCGCCATTTCGAACTTGTCTTCATTGATGTCCACGCAGACGATCCGGCTGGCTTTTGACATGACGGCGCCCTGGATAACGCTGAGGCCGATACCGCCCAGCCCGAAGACAACGATGGTCGAGCCGGGTTCGGCTTTCGCGGTATTCAGCACGGCCCCGATTCCGGTCGTGATGCCGCAACCCAGCAGGCAAACCTTGTCCAGCGGTGCGGCTTTGTTGATCCTGGCGATGGCGATTTCCGGAAGCACGCTGTACTCGGAAAACGTCGACGTACCCATGTAGTGGAAAATGGTCTGGCCGTTCATGGAAAAACGGCTGGTGCCGTCCGGCATCAGGCCCTGTCCCTGGGTCGAGCGAATGGCCTGGCACAGGTTGGTTTTGCCTGACGTGCAGAAGCTGCACTTACCGCACTCCGGGGTGTACAGGGGAATGACGTGGTCTCCGGGCTGCACGCTGGTCACGCCGGCCCCGACCTCTTCGACGACCGCTCCGCCCTCGTGGCCCAGGACTGCCGGGAAAATGCCTTCCGGGTCTTCGCCGGACAGCGTGAATGCGTCCGTATGACACACGCCCGTGGCGACGTTCCGGACAAGTACCTCGCCTTCTCGTGGACCTTCCACGTCAATTTCTTCGATAACCAGTGGCTTGCCTGCTTCCCAGGCGACGGCGGCTCTAGATTTCATGGTGCTCCCTGTTGATTGTCGGATTCGGGTTGATGAACGGTCCGCGCGCCAAGCGACGGCGGTAGTCCTGCATCATAAATCATGAAGTCGCCCAGCGTCATCCATTGCCATGATTGACAGCCAGTGCACTGTCCTTTGAAATAGCCCCATGAGCGTTCCACTATCCCATGCTTAATATCGGAATCGAACAGGAATTTGTCTTCGCGGACGAATCCAGGCAGTACCTTGATGCCGATAACACCTCTTACTCTGTTTTCAGCAACATTGTCGACCAGCTTTCGGCGCATGAAGGGGATGACTCAGTCCTTGAATGCAAATCATTGGAACAGTACCCCAAGCGTTGCTACGTAGAAGGCTTCGAGCGCCACGACCCTGAAGGGAATGTGATCGAAACCATACCGAAAGGGCTTGAAATCCGAACGCTGCCGCACGAAAGCGTCGACAGTCTCGTGGTTGAATTCAGAAGCACTTACGCCGATGTGATGCGGCAGGCGCGGCAGGCGGGCCTCTCGCCCGTCCTCACAAGTATGCATCCGTTCAAGAGTTCGCTGGAACTCAATGGCAGGCTGGATGCGACGGAACAGCGTGTGAGAACTGAGTCCAGGCTGGCAGTGGCCAAGCGATCCATGCTGACGCACGGTCTGCATGTCAATGTGTCGGTGGCCGGTTATTCGGCGGAAAAAATGCAGGGCCTGGTCGAAAAGATCAATTACTACACACCCTCACTGGTGCCATGGAGTTTCTCATCGCCATTCTGCAACGGCGTGGTGTTCGATGGCCTGTGTGCGCGCAACCATTCGCGGGCCGGAACCCGGAGCATGGCGGGCCTGGATAATCGCCACGGAATCCAGGTGCTGGAGTTCAGGGGCTTCGATGCACTCAGCGATACAAGGCTGCTTACTGCCCTGCTCAAATTGTTCTTTGGGTTTTTGATGGACAAAAGCCTTCAGGGAAGGGCTTCGGCCCAGGACCCGGGCAGGCTGATCCGGTCGTCACTTTACGGCTTTTCCGATCCCGAATTCAGGGCCGAGGGCCTGGCCATACTCAAAGGGGCGAAGCCGGCACTGGCTGAAGACCCCGATTCGCTCGAACTTCTCGAGGGAATGTTGGAGCATAATGACTCCAGTTCCGCACGGATGAAGCAATGTTACGCGGATTCCGGCAATATCATGGATTGTATTTCAGGGCGTTATGATTTCTGAGGAAAAACTCAATGGCCATATTGTTTGTTAGCGGAGTGAACGACCGTTCCACCATCGGTGTAACCCTGGATAAACAGGGCCGCCTGGGCTACCTGGTAGACGGCAACTGTTCCATCCATTACCGCCTTAAACTGGAAGAAGGGATTGCTTCCTCCTACATGATTTTCGGCAAGGGCATCAGGCAGCCTGTCGCCGATTTTCAGCAGACCCCGTCGCTGATTTTCAACCAGATTGCCGACGCGGATACTCACCAGGGGGCCCTCGAACGCTGTGTCAGCCTGTGTGACCAGGTGAATACCACGGTCATCAACCATCCCCGGCATGTTTTACAGACCGGCAGGGACCGCGTTTCCGGGCTGTTGCAGAACATTCCCGGCGTGATTGCTCCCCGCACCCTGCGGTTCCGGCCCGTCTCACCGCAGGAGGCCATTTCCCATGCGGCAGCCGAGGGGTTTTCATTTCCTTACATCATCCGGGTGGCGGGGGAACACCACGGCAAAAGCATGGTCAGGCTGGACTCTGAAGATGACCTTCCATTGCTGCATGCCCTGCCTTTCGACGGCAGGGACTTTTACCTGACCGAGTATGTCGATTACCGCGGCGAGGACGGCATGTATCACAAGCAAAGAATTGTTGTCATTGACGGGGAGCCGGTCTTGCGTCACTCGCTGTACGCGGACAACTGGATGGTCCATGCCAACGCAAGACAATTCATGATGCAACGGGAAAGCTGGGATGATGACATTGCGCGCTTCGACCGATTGAGCCGGGAAGTCATTCCCCCGCTACAGCCGGCCATCAGTGAAATTTCCGACCGGCTGCAACTGGAATATTTCGGTATTGACTGCAGCCTGCTTCCGGGCGGTGAAATGCTGGTGTTCGAAGCCAACGCCAATATGAACGTGCTGCATGGCCCCAACCCGGAAATAAGGTACCGGGTAGAGGCCATTGAGCAGAAGCTTTATGCTTTGCTGACCCGCTACTCTGGCGAAAAAGTGATCTAAGGCGTCTCGCCCGGGTTCGCCTGGTACAGGTGCACGTCCGTTTGTGGATAGGGGATGTTACATCCTGCTGCCTCGAGTTCGGCTTTGCCCTGTTCAAGAAGGTCTCCCCAAACGGTCCAGTAATCAGAGGTGCTGACCCAGGGCCGCACGGCGAATTCCACGCAACTGTCCCCCAGGTTCTTGACGAAGATATTGGTGGCAGGGTCTTCCAGCACCAGGGGGTGATCCGCACAGATTCGGGTCAGCACTTCACGCACCACCTTCAGGTCATCGTCGTAACCCACTCCGAAAACCATGTCGACCCGGCGCTGATCCTTCGCGGAGTAATTGGTGATGGTGCCCGCCGCGACCTGTCCGTTCGGGATGATGACTACCTTGTTGTCCGGCGTCGTCAGCGTGGTGCTGAAAATCCGTATTTCACCCACTGAACCCCCAACGCCAGCCACTTCGACATAATCGCCTTGTTTGAAAGGCCTGAACATGACCAGCATGACGCCGGCCGCGAAATTGCCTAGTGAATCTTTCATCGCCAGGCCGATGGCCAGGCCTGCGGCACCGACGACAGCGATCAGCGAGGTTACCGGCAGTCCGAGCGTATCCAGTGCAGCCAGGATCACTGCAACCAGCAGGATGGCGTATACCAGGTTGCCGAGGAAATTGACCAGCGTGGGGTCGAAATCCTGTGCTTCCAGCAAGCGGGTCAACAGCTTGGTCAGGCGTTTTGCGATCCACTTACCGACAACGTAGATGACCAGCGCCAGGACGATCTTGATTGCCCAGTCAGTCAACAGGGGAATCAGGTCTGCGCGATTAAGGAATTCCATGATACCTTCCAAAGTTCTCTCCCAATCAATCAGTTCAGGCTATATCTTCGCCTGGCTCTAAAAATTGTTCCATTTTATCAGCGGTTTGAGCGACATTTCTAATAGTGTAGTCAAGCTCTTCCTCGCCTACGAAAGCATAGGGCAGGTTCTCGCACATCTTGATATACGGAACGCCGTCCAGGTCCCCGACCGCGAAGTAACCCACACGCTGGGTCAGGTTGATGCGCAGACATTTTTCTGCATCCAGGTCATCCAGCGGAGCGACCGGGGTCTCCACGCGCAACACGCGGCGCCCGCCACTGGTTTCCAGTTCGGCCAGGAAAATGCTTTGTCGACGAGGGCCACTCGGGCTGTCGATGGCGTATTCGAAGCTGATGATGAACGGTTCGTCGATTCTCAGTTCATAAAGGTCCATCATGTGTTGCCGGACTTCGGAAAATGTCTCCATGGATGTCTCCAGTATTGCCGGGGCTTACTTGGCCGCCAGCCTGGCCGCACCATCCAGCCGGATGGTCGTGCCGTTGAGGTATGGGCTTTCGATGATGTTGCCCGCCAGCACCGCGAATTCATCCGCCTGGCCCAGGCGCGAGGGGAAAGGAATTGAGGCAGCAAGTGATTCCTGGATGTGGTCCGGCATACCATCGACCATAGGTGTCCAGAAAATACCCGGTGCAATCGTCATCACGCGGATGCCGAACCGTGCCAGTTCGCGGGCCATTGGCAGCGTCATGCCAACAATACCGCCCTTGGAGGCGGAGTAGGCGGCCTGACCGATCTGGCCCTCGTATGCGGCAACCGATGCGGTATTGATGATGACGCCTTTTTCGCCGTCCTCCATCGGTTCGTTGTGTTGCATCACGTCGGCGGCTGCCTTGGCGACGTTGAAACTGCCAACCAGGTTAATGCTGATGGTGTTGGCGAAGAAATCGAGCGGCATCGGCGCTTCGCGGCCAAGGACACGTGCGGCGCCAATCACCCCGGCGCAATTCATGGCCACGTTCAGTCCGCCGTTGATCTCGGCAGCCTTGGCGACTGACTCAATGACCGTCTCTTCAGACGTGACATCGGTGCGGAGGTAGCGGGTATTCAGTTCTGCCTCCGCCGCGGCGCCTGCCTCGTCGTTTACGTCAAGCATTACGGCTTTGCCGCCGTTGGCCAGAATGTGGCGGGTTACTGCCAGCCCAAGGCCGGATACACCGCCCGTCACCAGTGCTTTCACCTGGTTAAGTTGCATTGGGGTTACTCCTTCAAAATGATTGTTTCAGTTTACCTGCCAAAAATGATTTTGGCTAAATTTCGATGGCGACGGCCACTGCTTCCCCGCCACCCAGGCACAGGGAGGCAACACCCTTTTTCAGGCCTCTGCGTCGCAGGGCGTGGATCAGTGTGACCAGGATACGGGCCCCGGAGGCGCCTATGGGATGACCCAGCGCACAGGCGCCGCCATTGACGTTGACCTTCGCATGGTCCAACGCGTTGTCCGCCATGGCGGCCATTGTGACTGAAGCGAAAGCTTCGTTTATTTCGAACAGGTCCACTTCCTCTGTGGTCCAGCCGGCTTTCTCGATGACCATCGCGACTGCGGTGGAGGGGGCCGTTGTGAACCACTCGGGTTCATGTGCAAAAGTTGCATGGGCTACGATTCTCGCCAGTGGCTCGATACCCCGTTTTTCTGCCTCGTCCGCGGTCATCAGGATGGTGGCTGCAGCACCATCGGATATCTTGGACGCATTGGCGGCCGTGATGGTGCCGTCTTTTTTGAACGCGGGTCTCAGTTCGGGAACCCGGGGGATATTGCAGCGATGCGGCTCTTCGTCTTCCTTGAAAACCTGTTCCTTGCGCCGAACTGTGACGGTGACCGGTATGATCTCGTTCTCGAAATCACCCTCGTGAATCGCCCGTTGTGCGCGTTCAATGGAGGTAATGGCAAAAGCGTCCTGGTCGGTGCGGGAGAAATCGTACTTTTCAGCACACATCTCACCGAACATGCCCATCATCTGCTTGTCGTAGGGGCTCTGAAGGCCGTCCAGGAACATGTGGTCCTGAACTTCGCCATGGCCCATGCGCATTCCACCGCGCGCCTTGGGCAGCAGGTAGGGCGCATTGGTCATGGACTCCATGCCTCCCGCGGCAACTATTTCTGACGATCCGGCCTTGATCGCGTCGTGCCCGAGCATCACTGCTTTCAGCCCGGATCCGCAGACTTTATTGACCGTGGTGCAACCCGCGGCAGTCGGGATACCGGCTTTCAGCGAGGCCTGGCGCGCAGGCGCCTGGCCAAGGCCTGCCGGTAAGACACAGCCCATGATGACCTCGCTCAGGTCTGCTGCATCGATACCGCACTGTTCCACTGCTCCTGCAAGAGCCACAGCGCCCAGGTCCACTGCGCTGGCTGTGTTGAACTGGCCCTGGAATGAGCCGATAGGGGTGCGCTTGGCGCCCGTGATGACGACGGTCCGGTCAGACATGATGAGTTCTCCGCGTTAACAGACAAGACACCATCAGTTTACCAAGAAACGCGCTGCGGTCCCCGGGCTTTTCAGA
>JARFQZ010000113.1 GCA_029287515.1 Lysobacterales bacterium | reverse complement strand
TGGGCGTCAATAACCGTGACCTGCATACCTTTACCACGGACCTGGGCACCTCGGAGCGGTTGGTGCAGATGGTGCCCGAATCCCGCACAATGGTAACCGAAAGTGGAATCCACAGCCTTCAGGACGTGCAACGGATGCGTTCGGCAGGGATTCATTCGTTCCTGGTGGGTGAGGCCTTCATGCGTGCACCCGATCCGGGGGCTGCATTGCAGGGATTGTTTTTCGAGGAAGCCTGAAAGTGATTGATCTAAAAAGTTTATTTGTCTTTTTTATGCTGGCAATCATGCCGGTTGCCTTGAGCGCGGATATCGCTCCAGAGACCCGCTGGGCCGATCCTTCCAGCGTACAACTGGAAATCGAATTTCCCGGCCAGGGCTACCACGCCCGCTGGGAATTGTTTCGCTGTGACTGCGGCGATCTGCTGGTGCATGCCTGGCTTGAAGTGCCCGATGAATCGGTGTACGGCGATATTCTGCTGGTGGAAAGCCGCGCGGTACTGACCCGCGGGTTTGGTCAATACGGAGAACAGGCCGCTGCTTCACTGGACGCAGCCGCGCTGATGATGCAACTGGCGCTTCGCCTGCTGGAACGGTCGGAACCGGGTGGACCATCAAAAATCACCGGGCCGAAGGAAGTCGACCTGCTGGACGAGATCAATCACATCAACCTGGATACCGGCTCTGCTGCCGGAGGGTTCCAGGCGCCCTGGTCCATTGCCGGAAAGATCACAGCCCCGGGCGAGACTCAGCGTAAATTCGATCTGAATTTCTCTTTTACAGTGGGTGCGGGGAGCGAAGTACAAAAAGCCAGCATGCGGTTGTACGGAGTTGCCGACTTTGGGAAGTCTGAATTTCCGGTACCCGGAACCAGCCCGCTGGACGGTTGGGATCTTGCCTGGCGCAACGAGGGCGACGCGGTTCCCGGCCAAGCCAAAACGCTGGACGAACTTCGGGCGCTGATCAAAGGGAACTAAATCCGGTACACCAGGGACTTCATCAGGTCCGCGGTCATCGTCATTGCGCGCCTGATCGGCGGCGGCAACTCACGGGCGCCGGCGTCTTCTGCCATCCGTGCGTGCTTGGCTTCGTCTTCTTTCATCTGGTCCAGGATCGCCTGGCTGCGCGCGTCGCCTTCCGGCAGCCGTTCCAGGTGGTCCTCCAGGTGGGCTTCGACCTGGTTTTCGGTTTCCTTGACGAATCCAAGGCTCCAGTCGTCGCCGGCAATTCCCGCAACGGCGCCAATGGCGAAAGAGCCGGCGTACCAGAACGGGTTGAGGATGCTCGGGTGGCTGTCGAGTTCTTTCAGTCGGTCCTCGCACCACGACAGGTGATCGATTTCCTCGTCTGCGGCCAGTTGCATGGCCTCGCGGGTCTCGTCGTTATGGGCGGTTGCCGCCTGTCCCGCGTACAGCGCCTGGGCGCAGATTTCACCGGTGTGGTTGATGCGCATCAGGCCCGCCACGTGCCGGCGGTCGTCCTCGTTGAGTTCGGCAGCCGCAAGGTCGCCGGCGGGGTTCTCCCTGAACGGGGCAGGGGCTTCACCGGTGGAAATGCGCAATGCCTCGTCGATGGAGGCGATCAAACGGTCAACTCTCGAGTAGTTCCTTTCCATGGGTAATATTCTAGTATAATGCGCGCGCCCTATGGGTTATTAAACACGATGGGTTATTACACGAGACATATTTTCTTCTGCGTCAACGACCGGGGTCCGGGCGCGGACCGCCCCAGCTGCAACAGGTGCGGCTCGGCGGCGTTGCGTGATTACGCCAAGAAAAAGGCCAAGGAGCTGGGAATTACCGGCGAAGGCAAGCTCCGGGTCAACCAGTCGGGTTGCCTGGACCGCTGTGAAGAGGGGCCGGTTTGCGTGGTTTATCCCGAGGGCACGTGGTATACCTACATCGATGAGTCGGATATCGACGAGATCGTGGAGTCCCACCTGGTCAACGGTCTGCCGGTCGATCGACTTAAAATTTAAGCCCGCAAGGGTTGCGTCCGGGCTGAGAAGCCAGTAAAATTCCCGCTCTTCACCTGCGGCCTTTTGGCTCGTGGGTTTTTTCTGAGAGAATGATATGAAAACGTACGTAGCAAAGCCGCAGACCGTGACACGCGATTGGTGCCTGGTCGATGCGACAGACAAAACCCTGGGCAGACTGGCCACCGAAATCGCCAGCCGTCTGCGCGGCAAGCATAAGCCTGAATTCACGCCGCACGTGGATACGGGCGATAACATCGTTGTTATCAATGCAGAGAAAATCAAGGTTACCGGCAACAAGCTGAAAGACAAGATGTACCACCGTCACACCGGCTACATCGGCAACCTGAAATCAATCAACCTGGAAAAGCAGCTGGAACAGCACCCGGAGCGGGTCATCCAGTCAGCGGTCAAGGGCATGCTGCCCCGTAATCCGCTGGGGCGCGCCATGTTCCGTAAACTGCACGTTTATGCAGGTCCGGAGCACCCGCACGCCGCGCAACAGCCCAAAGCGCTCGATATCTGAGCCAGACAGAGACGGATACCCCTATGGCAACCGAACAGTATTACGGAACCGGGCGTCGCAAGTCCTCAACGGCTCGCGTCTTCATGACTAAAGGCAAAGGACAGATCATGATCAATGATCGTCCCATCGACGAATTCTTCGGCCGTGAAACGGCACGGATGATCGTTCGCCAGCCGCTTGAAAAAGTGGAAATGACGGAAAACTTTGACATCAA
>JARFQZ010000074.1 GCA_029287515.1 Lysobacterales bacterium | reverse complement strand
GGACCAGGTGATCTCCAACGCGTCCTGCACGACCAATTGCCTGGCGCCGCTGGCGAAAGCACTGCACGAGGGTGTCGGAATCGAAAAGGGTCTGATGACCACCATCCATGCCTATACCAACGACCAGGTGCTGACCGACGTTTTCCACTCGGACCTGCGCCGGGCCCGTTCAGCCACTATGAGCCAGATCCCGACCAAGACAGGCGCCGCAGCAGCGGTCGGTCTGGTTTTGCCCGAATTGAATGGGAAATTGGACGGCTTCTCCATGCGCGTGCCGACCATTAACGTGTCGGTCGTCGATCTCGTGTTCACGGCCAGCCGTTCAACCAGCGTCGAGGAAGTAAACAGTATCGTGAAGGCAGCATCACAGGGCGCCCTGGCCGGTGTGCTGGCCTACAACGAGTTGCCGCTGGTATCCACTGATTTCAACCACAATCCGCATTCATCGATTTTCGATGCAGGCCTGACGCGGGTCATGGACGGAAACCTGGTCAAAGTGCTTAGCTGGTACGACAACGAGTGGGGTTTCAGCTGCCGTATGCTGGACACCACGCTGGCCCTGGTGAATGCCTGAGAAATCATGAACTACCTTCGTATGGAAAACCTGGATCTGGACGGCAAGCGCGTCCTGATCCGGGAAGACCTTAATGTCCCTGTCAGCGATGGCAGGGTCAGCTCGGACGCCCGGATACGGGCCGCCCTGCCGACGATCCGCACTGCCCTCGAAAAGGGCGCAGCAGTGATGATCATGTCGCACCTGGGGCGGCCTGTTGAAGGCCATCCGGACCCGCAATTTTCTTTGCAACCCGTGGCTGACCGGCTGGGCGAATTGCTGGGCCGCGAAGTGCGGCTGGAGCAGGACTGGCTGGGCGGCGTCGATGTGGCGCCGGGCGAGGTCGTTCTTTGCGAAAACGTCCGGTTCAATACCGGTGAAAAAAAGAACGATGAAGACCTGGCGCGCTCGATGGCCGCCCTGTGTGATGTCTTCGTCATGGATGCCTTCGGAACAGCCCACCGGGCGCAAGCCTCGACCGAAGGCGTAACCCGGTTCGCCCCGGTTGCATGCGCGGGGCCGTTGCTTGCCCGCGAGCTGGACGCCCTCGAGAAAGGCCTGCATGACCCTGACCGTCCCTTGCTGGCAATTGTCGGAGGCTCCAAGGTGTCCACCAAGTTGTCGGTGCTGAACACGCTTCTGGACAAGGTTGATGAATTGATCGTTGGCGGCGGTATCGCCAATACGTTTATCGCCGCGTCGGGCTACAACGTGGGTGAGTCACTTTATGAACCCGACCTGATACACGAAGCGCAGGAACTGATTCAGAAAGCACACGCCAGCGGCGGCTCCATTCCGATTCCCAAGGATGTACTCGTGGCCAAGGCGTTTTCGGATGACGCCGATGCGCTGGTCAGGAAAGTCGACGAGGTGGGGGACGACGAAATGATACTGGATATCGGGCCACTCACGGCCATTGAGTATTCGGAAATCATTGCCGGCTCCGGCACCATCATCTGGAATGGCCCGGTGGGAGTTTTCGAGTTCAGGAACTTCACCACGGGTACACGGGCAATCGCTGAGGCCATTGAACGGTCAGATGCCTACAGCATCGCCGGCGGTGGCGATACGCTGGCGGCAATCGACCAGTTCCGGGTGCGGGACGGCATCAGTTACATCTCGACCGGAGGCGGCGCTTTCCTTGAGTTTGTGGAAGGAAAAACCCTGCCTGCCGTCGCGGCACTGGAGGCTGTAGCAAGTCAATGAGGCGGCTGGTAGGATAGTCGTCTCACAAGCCTGGAGTGTTTCATGAAATTTAAGCTGAACCGGCCAATCTTTCGTTCCGTAGTTGCCATCGCCCTGGTGTCAATGCTGGCAGCAGGCTGTGCGCCAAGCGTGAAAGTACGCACGGATTCAGACCCCGGCGTCAACCTGGGCCAGTTCAAGACTTATGACTTCTTCAGCCAGATGGGCATCGAGGGCGACAACTATTCCAACCTGCTGGGGCAGCACTTTCGTGCAGCGATCAGTTCCCAGATGAATTCCCGCGGGTTTACCCAGTCCGACACACCACAACTCCAGGTGAATGTCTCCATCGGCGCTGAAGACAAAGTGCGGGTTAACACCTACCAGGAACCCTACGTGTATGGCGGTTACTATGGCGGTTACGGTCGCTACGGTTATGGTGGCCCCTGGGGTTACCACGGTGGCGCCACCCGCACCACGGTGCACCAGTATACCGAGGCCAATGTCTACATCGACCTGGTCGACGCCACGGAGCACAAGATGGTCTGGCAAGGCGTCGCCACGTTTACTGTTACCGACAAGATGCAGGAGCAACTGCGCGAAACCGTATACTCCACGGTAGACAAAGTTTTCTCTGCCTTCCCGGTCCCCGCGCCCGGCGGATCCTGATCATCGATATGAATTCAACTGACCAGGGTCGCGCCAGGCGTCTCAAATCGCTGGCGGGATGGTCCTTTGCCTTGCTGGCGCTGTTGCTGACCGGCTGCGCCACCGGGCTGGAAGTCCGCAGCGATGAGGACCCGTCGGCCAATTTCGCCCGGTACCGTACGTTCAATTTCTTCGACCCCATGGGCATCGAGGGCGGTTACAACTCGCCGATATTCGGTGAACTGTTCCGTGAAGCCATTACCCGGGAGTTGACCCAGCGTGGTTACCGGCAATCCGATAACCCGGACCTCATCGTCAACGTGACTTCCCGCACCGATGACAAGGTCAGCATGCGCACTTATTCCGCGCCCTACATGAGTGGTGCCTACTACAATCGTCCCGGTGGCGCCCACTACGGTTCCGCGGTGGGCGTGGGCGTCGGAGTGGGTACCCGCGCGACCAAAACCACCGAAGCCTCCATTTTTATCGACCTTGTCGATAATCAGAAGCAAAAAGTCAGCTGGCAGGGCGTGGCCGTCGTGGATGTTACCGACAAGGTGGCTCAGAACTTGCGCGATGCGGTCTACACATCCGTCAACAAGGTTTTCGAACAGTATCCCCATACAGCGGGCAGGTAATTCCTCAACACGCAGCTGAAACCGTCCGCACCGGGCCGGAACTCGTTGCCTGAGCGTCTGTCTTTACCCCTTTCAGGGGAAATGATTATCAATCCTGTCATCAATTAGCTTTATAATCGGCCGCTATGAATGTAGACATCAAAAAATCTGCCAGTCACCGCCGGAGGACCAAGATCATCGCGACCCTTGGTCCGGGCACTGACGATGCGGATGTCATGGAAGGTCTGATCAGGGCAGGCGTGGACGTGTTCCGGTTGAACATGTCGCACGGCGACATGGATGAGCAGAAGCGCAGGGCCAAGCTGGTCCGAAAAACCGCAAAAAAGCTCAGGTGGCAGGTCGCCCTGTTGGTTGACTTGCAGGGTCCGAAGATTCGTGTCGAGAATTTTGCAGGCGGCGAAGCGAAACTGACCAGCGGCGATCATTTCACACTGGATGCCAGCGATCCGGCCACCCCGGGAGACCACCGCAGGGTTGGCGTCAGTTACCCGGACCTTGCAAACGATGTCAATCCGGGGGATATCCTTCTGCTCGATGACGGCTTGATCTCGATGCAAGTGCAGTCTCTCGATAACGGCAGGGTCCACTGCCTGGTCGAGAACGGCGGTGTTCTGAAAAACAGGAAAGGGCTTAACCTGCAGGGGGGCGGCTTATCCGTTTCAGGACTGGCCGAGCACGACCTGCCGCATATCGAACTTGCAGCTGAAATCGGCGCGGATTACGTGGCGGTCTCGTTCGTCAGCAGCGCCGACGATATCGACCGTGCAAGGGGCCTGCTGCGAAAAGCCGGCAGCGAAGCTTCGATTGTTGCCAAGATCGAAAGGATGGAGGCCATCGACAACCTCGAGGAAATCTGCGATACGGCGGACGTTATCATGGTGGCGCGCGGCGACCTGGGCGTTGAGATCGGCGATGAGGAACTCCCGGGCTTGCAGAAGCGGATCATCAGAAAAGGCATCAGGCACAACCGGATTGTCGCCACCGCAACCCAGATGATGCAGTCGATGGTGGAGAATCCCATTCCGACTCGCGCGGAAGTCCTGGACGTGGCCAACGCAGTCCTGGACGGTACGGACGCGGTGATGCTTTCGGCCGAAACGGCAGTCGGCAAACACCCGGTTAAAGTCATTGAGGCGATGAACCGGATTTGCCTCGGTGCGGAACGGCATTTCGAGGCCGAAGGCGATGTGGTCCACCTCAACGTGCGTTTTGAAAGGATCGACCAGGCCATCGCAATGGCTGCAATGTACATGGCGACCAACGTCTCGGTGCAAGCCATCGTGGCCCTGACCGAATCCGGCTCTACCGCCCAGTGGTTGTCACGTGTGCAGTCATCCGTCCCCATTTATGCCTTCTCCACCAATTCCGCGAGCAGGCGGAAGATGGCCATGTTCCGGGACGTGTTTCCGGTAAAACAGGAGGCCACCAGCGACGATCCCGATGAAGTGGTCGGTGAAGCGATGCGAACCCTGCTGGCGCACGGTGCGGTGAAAGACGACGACCGCATCATCGTGACGATGGGCGACCAGATGAGTAAATCCGGCGGAACCAATACCTTCAGGTTCATCAAGCTGGATGCTGAAGGCCGGGCAAGATACCGGGTCTGAGGAACAGGAATGGATCAGAAAACAGACAAGACACAAACCGATACGGACCAACTGGAAACAGCAGAATGGCTGGAATCACTGCAGGCAGTAATAGAGCGTGAAGGGCCGGACCGGGCCCATTACCTGATTGAGCAACTGGTTGATTACACCCGGCGTTCGGGCGGCTACCTTCCTTACAAGGCGACCACCGCCTACATCAACACCATTCCGGCCCAACTGGGCAAGAAACACCCCGGAAATGTCGAACTCGAATACCGAATCCGTTCCATCATTCGCTGGAACGCGATGGCCACGGTGCTGCGCGCCAGCAAACGCGGTGGAGAACTGGGCGGTCATATCGCCAGTTTCGCATCGGCGGCAAGCTTGTACGACATGGGCTTCAACCACTTTTTCAGAGGGCCCGAGCATCCCGGCGGCGGTGACCTGGTCTACATCCAGGGCCATTCCTCTCCCGGCATTTATGCGCGCTCCTACCTGGAAGGCCGCATAACGGAAGATCAGCTGGACCGGTTCAGGCAGGAATCCGACGGCCAGGGGCTCAGTTCCTACCCGCATCCGTGGCTGATGCCGGATTACTGGCAGTTGCCCACGGTGTCGATGGGCCTGGGGCCCATCATGGCGATTTACCAGGCGCGCTTTCTCAAGTACCTGCACAATCGCGGGATTGCGGACACTTCCGATCGAAAAGTGTGGTGTTTCATGGGGGACGGTGAAACCGACGAGCCGGAATCCCTGGGCGCCATTTCCCTGGCAGGCAGGGAAAAGCTGGATAACCTGATTTTTGTCATCAACTGCAACCTGCAGAGGCTGGACGGCCCGGTCCGCGGCAACGGCAAGATCATCCAGGAACTCGAAGGCGTGTTCCGTGGCGCCGGCTGGCGGGTCATCAAAGTCATCTGGGGGTCTTACTGGGACAAGCTGTTCGCCAAGGACAAGAACGGTCTCCTGCGCCAGCGCATGGAAGAGGCGGTCGATGGCGAATACCAGAACTACAAGGCCAAGGGCGGTGCTTACACCCGGGAGCATTTCTTCGGCAAGTATCCGGAATTGCTCGAGATGGTGGCGACCATGACCGACAAGGATATCTGGCGTTTGAACCGCGGCGGGCACGATCCGCATAAGCTGTTCGCGGCATACAGTTCGGCCGTGGCTTCACCCGCACAGCCCACCGTCATCCTGGCCAAGACGGTAAAAGGTTACGGCATGGGCGGGGCCGGCGAGGCCCAGAACATCACACATCAGCAAAAGAAGATGGATATCGAGTCGGTGCGCCAGTTCCGTGACCGCTTCGGTGTGCCGATACCCGATGAGGAACTGGAGAACATTCCCTATTACCATCCGGGTGAAGACAGCGAGGAAGTGAAATACCTGCTGGAGCGCCGCAAGGAACTGGGCGGGTTCATTCCCCAGCGCCGCCAGCAGGACGGGCCGATCGAGGCGCCCGGGATGGAATTGTTCGAGTCATTGCTCAAAGGGTCGGGTGACCGGGAAATCAGCACCACGATGGTGTTTGTCCGGGCCTTGTCCATCCTGTTGAGGGACAAGAAGATTTCTGAACGAATCGTGCCCATCGTCGCGGACGAGGCGCGTACTTTCGGCATGGAGGGCATGTTCCGGCAGCTCGGGATTTACTCCTCGGTAGGACAACTTTATACGCCGGTCGATTCCGATCAGCTGATGTTTTACAAGGAAGACCAGAAGGGCCAGATCCTGCAGGAAGGCATTACCGAGGCAGGGGCCATGTCGTCCTGGATTGCCGCTGCCACCAGCTATTCGGCTACCGGCATAGCGATGATCCCGTTCTTCATCTTCTATTCCATGTTCGGCTTCCAGCGCGTCGGCGACCTGGCCTGGGCGGCGGGCGACATGCGTGCGCGAGGATTCCTGATCGGCGGTACGGCCGGCAGGACCACGCTCAACGGCGAGGGCCTGCAGCACGAGGACGGCAACAGCCACATGATGTCCGGCATGGTGCCGAACTGCGTCTCCTATGATCCGACATTTTCTTACGAACTGGCCGTGATCATCCAGGACGGCATGCGCCGTATGTACCAGGAAGGCGAAGACATTTACTACTACATCACGGTGGAAAATGAGAACTACGTCCATCCCGATATGCCCGAGGGTGTGGAGCAGGGTATCCGGGAAGGCCTGTACCTGTTCCGCGAGGGCCCGGACGGACCGAAGAAAGTCCAGCTGTTGGGCTCCGGCGCTATCCTCCGTGAGTCGATCGCTGCCGCCAACATCCTGGAACAGGATTTCGGAGTGGCTTCCGACATCTGGAGCGCGACCAGCTTCACCGAACTGCGCCGCAATGGTGTCGAGTGCGCCCGGTGGAACCGGTTGAATCCGGAAAAAGAGCCGAAGATACCCTGGGTCACCGGCTGCCTCCAGGAACGCCCGGGCCCCATCATCGCCGCCTCGGATTACGTGCGGGCCTTTGCCGACCAGGTCAGGGCTTTCCTGCCGGGCCAGGATTACATCGTGCTGGGTACCGACGGGTTCGGCAGGTC
>JARFQZ010000046.1 GCA_029287515.1 Lysobacterales bacterium | reverse complement strand
TTTTGACCTGCATATCTTCATTGGATTTATCACGCGTTGAGATGACCAGGTGGTTTTGGTCATCGATACGCTCAGTGCCGAAAAAAATAAGTGACGAATCGTTTTGCACCGCGGCCAGGCCGGCCCTGTCACCGTTCGACCTTGGCGAGAAGGAAAAGGTCGTGGTGGCCGATGCAACATGGTGCTGTTGCCTTCGACCAATGAATGATGGCGGACCGCTCAAGTCACCAAAACTGCCGGAACAGTCCATTGCAAGTTGACCATCTCCCAGGGTGTAAACAGGTTTACCAGGTGTACGGAGTCCTATCCACTCCATGCCCAGGGTTGTTCCATCGAACTCGTCAGTAAAACCAAAATCACCTGAAGTTGGTATCCGGGGCGCCGGGCCTTCGGGCAATGCAGGCCGGCTGTGAACATAAGGGATCAGCTCGCCAGCCGGCAAAATGCCTGGCCAGCCATTCTTCCAGGTCACCGGCAATAAAAAGGTCTCCCTGCCGATGTTGTACAGGTCGGGTCCGTAAGGGCGTGTCGCCAGGAATGTCGCCCACCAGTCACCATTGGGCAATTGAACAAACTTGGCATGCCCGGCGGAAGTGACCGGATCGGAACGTGCTGGATCCAAATCCCGCTGTGTCAGGATCGGGTTTCGCTTGGCGGGCTCGAATGGACCCCAAACACTATTTGATCGGAAAATGGTTTGCGAATGTTGATCCCCGGTTCCGCCCTCTGCTGCCGTCAGGTAGTAAAAGTCACCTTTTCTGAAAATATGGGGCCCTTCGATCCAGATCGGTTTTTTTGTGATATCCACGCCACCGTTGACCAGAACCTTTCGCTCACCCCGCGTTTGGAGATTTTTCCAGTCAAACTCCTGGATCCAGATGGCCCGGTGTCCTTCGTATTGTGGTGGTTCGGGTGGGGCGCCATTGTTCAATATGAATGCCTTGTCACCTTCCCAGTAAATGGAAGGATCGATTCCTTCAAAATCAAGCCAGGCCGGGTCAGACCAGGGCCCGGCCGGGTCTTTGGCGGTCATCACAAAATTGCCGCCGCAATCAACGCATGTTGAGGCGATGTAATACAGGCCGTCGTTGTAGGAAATGTCCGGTGCAAATATGCCGCGCGAAACCGTCAGGCCGTTAAAATCGAACTGATTTTCCCGGCTGATGGCATTGCTGATCTGAGACCAGTTCACCAGGTCTGTCGAGTGAAAAACAGGCAGTCCAGGGTAATGTGTAAAGGAAGAATTAACCAGGTAATAGTCACCTTCCACTCGGGTAGTTGACGGGTCCGGGTAATAGCCGGATATGATGGGATTACGGTATTCATCAGGCCCTACGATTACCTGCTCCAGGGTTTGCCCCCGGTATATATAGCGTTCAAAAACCGCTTGATTCTTCAGAACACTGCCGGTCACCAGGGTGTTGGCCTGCAAGGCCAAGGGAGCGCTACCGGTAAATACAGCCAAAACCAGGAACCAGCAGGTTCCAGCCATCATCTTTCCAATCAGCTTAATGTTTGACCTGCTTGCCATCACGGGCGGAATGGAAATGCCCCGACAGTTCCCGCATCTTCATCACTCCAACCGAGGAGTTGCCGGATGTCTGCAGGAACAGGACTCCTGTCGCCCGGAAGCGCCTTCAGCAGTTCATATCGCCCCAAGTCAGGACCTTTGAAGACAGAGCGCGGGGAATGGTGCAGTTGCACCCCGGCTGCTTCGTTAGGAGGAACCTGTTTCCGGAACATCTCGATTGATCCGAAGGTATTTTTGCAGTCATCTGTTTCAGCGGGACTCCAAACGATCAGGGGGGGCGGAGTGGCGGCGCCTGTCGCCAAACTGCGCACGTAGACATTGCCATTGACAACGTTCGCCATCGGGCGGGTGAGCGAATCGCAAAGTGATGCTGGCTGCTCAAACCTCAGCAGCGGCTTAAGGTACGAATCACTCGCCACCAGCAGATTATTCAGAAACACATGGCCCTCGCGCTCGTCTACATCCGGGCCTGTGGAGGAATGCCAGCCAAAATGATCGGCTACAGCACTTCGCTCATTGCGCTCGAATGACGCCGGGCTGTTGACGAAGGTGTTGTTGTAAACGTGCACATCCGCAGCGTTCAACACGCGTACGCCCTTGTCGTTGTCGACGAATACATTGCCTGCTACTGTCGCGCCGCGCGAGATTTCAAAGAAAAAGCCGTCAACCGCACCTTCAATCCAGTTATTTGTGATGACGCCGTCGCGGTTGCCCACGTCATACCAGACTCCGTTGGAGTGTGGCTGCTCAATGATCAGGTTGTCGCGAAACGTTACGCGGCGCGTCTGGTTGAAAATCTTGACGGCCGAAGCATAATAGCCCGTTAACTGTTCGATGTTGTTGCGCCGGATAATATTTTTTTCAAGCAGTACATCGGACGAGCCGATAACATAAATTCCTTCTGTGCCCGTATCGCTGATGAGCGAGTTGCGGATAATTAGCCCGTCTCCCCGGAAGTATCCGGCAACACGCGAACAGTAAGAAATCGTGACGTTTTCCAGTACCGTCCCGACCACATCTTTGCCGAAAGTTTCCGGGTCCTGAAGACCGACGGGCTCGTCGGTGGGCTCGTCGTGCATGGTGAATTGTTTCTTGCCTTCCACCTCGAGAGCGCGGTAAGCATACTGCGTGAAGGTGATACCGCGAATCACAGGCCCCCTATGGTCGTTGGGTTTGCCGTGGACAGTCAGGCTGGTACGAACCAGCGCGCTGTCATGGGCCGTGATTTCCACCAGGGTATCGGCAGGATCGAATCCGATATAAACATAGCTGTTTTCGTAATCGATGAAGTAGGAATTGGCATCCAATTCGCCTTCCCAGGCCATTGAAGTCAGAACCTTGCCGTCCGCAAACACCATGTCATTGTTGAAGCGATGCAAGGGAGTGCGCATGCCTTCGCGGTTGCGCCGCCACCATTTCAGCGGGGATGTGGGAAACAATGTGGTCCACTTCGTGCGCCAGACATTGTCCCGCAAGGCTTCCCATTCAGTGGCGATCCTGGTCCCCTTGAGGACAGGATGCTCGTTGGCGAAGGGTTGCATCGTGATGCCCTGGCTCAGCACCAGGCTTCCCGTGCGGTAGACACCACCGCGCAATACGATGGTATCGCCCGATTCAACCCGTTCGATCGCCGCTTCGATCGACGTGGGCCGATTTAGCACCTTTCCGGGAGATTCAGCGTTGCCGTCAGGCGAAACGTAATAGATATTTCCCGTTTTCGGGATTTCATAATATTGATCAATCGGGCCGTATGGTCCACCGGAAGGCTGCCCGATGACGGTTACAGGTGCGAAGAATATCAGTATGAAGATATAGAGTTGAAGCTTTGATTTCATGAAAATTCCCTTATTGAAGACGTAACCGCATCAGCTTGTCATTCGCTGTTATATAGATCACTGAACCGTCGGCATTCAATGCGAGGTTCGCCGTTGGTTCGCCAGTGTAAACCCTGCCGAGCAAATCACCCTGCGGGCTGAAAACGTAAATCCCACCCGGCCCGGTGGCAAAAATATTGCCTTCCCCGTCTACTTTCAGACCATCCGGCAAACCGGGTTTCGATTTGGCATCCGCGGTTGCATCGTGAAATACGTTCGGCTCCCCCAGCGACCCATCGGCATTGATCCGGAAAGAAGACCATGTCGCTTTCCCGGGGTCGGAATTGGCCACGTAGAGTGTTTTCTCATCCGGCGATAAACCAATACCGTTTGGTCGGGACAAACCGGAGTACAACAACTTCACATCTCCCCGGGCTGAAAGGCGGTAAATACCGTTCCAATTCAGTTCCCTGGAGGGGTCATCGGGGCCCTTCTCAAGCCCGTAAGGCGGGTCCGTGAAGTAAAGGTTACCACTGGAATCGTAAACGAGATCATTGGGGCTGTTAAACCGTCTCCCCTGGTATTCGCCTGCCAATGTTTCGAATGATGACGAGGGGTTGGACAGCTCAGCTGTCATGCGGGCAATACGGCGATCGCCATGCTGACACAGAACCAGGCGGCCTTGCGAGTCCAGCGCCAGGCCGTTCGACCCCGGCTCACCTTTGCGGGGCTCCTGTCCTGTATATCCGGATGGTTCCAGGTATATTCCCTTTCCGTCTTTTTCCGACCACGAATACACAATATTTTGCGGAACATCCGAAAATACCAGGAGTTGCTGATCTTCCAGCCACAGCGGACCCTCAGACCATTTGAAACCGCTTGCGAGTATCTCAAGCTGCGCGGCCGGGCTGACCAGCGCGTTCATGCGCTCATCCAGTACCTCGATTCTGCCGAAATCAGAGCTTTTTGACTGATCCTCGTCGCCCGAACCCGAACCCGAACCCGAACCCGAATCTGAGCAGGCCGTGGGAGAGCCTAATGCAAAAGAGAGAGCAAACAGAGCGTACCATCTCGGGGGGACTGGGTTCATGGGTCAGACCCTGGCGTAATTTGCAGCACGGTAACAGATCTTGCAGGCAGGGTTATTCGAAAGGAATTTTCATTTGTCGTTGCTGCGATAGCTGATGGAGACACTGAAGAGGGTGAATCAAAAGTGTTGTGCGAATCCATGCTTTCTCCCTCCAATGACCGCCCGGTGGCGGTGCTGATGGCCATTCCGTCAATAGTAGCGTTAATTTCTGAGGGGTTCTCAGGATCAAGGTTCACCAGCGATAAGTAGAGATTGTCATCTTTAGCCTTAGCAGCCGAGACGGACAATGCCGGTATGCTGACTTCACCGGAACGAACCCGGGGTACATTTTGCACGGTGACAGGGATATACGTTGAATCGTGAAACACGGTATGCAACTCAAATACATGGTAAGTGGGTGTCAACACCATTTTTTCGTCCTTGGTGAGTATCATTGCCTGTAGCACATTGACCATCTGTGCAATGTTGGTCATGTGAATACGCTCTGACCAGGAATGGAATATATTGAAGTTTACGCCCGCCATGACGGCGTCGCGAATGGTGTTTTGCTGATACAGGAAACCCGGGTTACGTCCGGGTTCTGAATCATACCAACTGCCCCACTCATCAACATACAAACCTATTTTTCCATCGGGGTCATTTTTCTCGAGAATGGAAATATTTTTCTTGAGGTAGCCATCAATTTTCAGTGTATTCGCCAGATGGGAGATCCACTCGTGCCTGGAAAAACCAACTGCGCTTCCTTTCTTATCCCAATTGCCGCTCGGCAGGGTGTAGTAATGGAAACTGATTCCGTCAATATTTGATGGGATTCTGGAAAGGATGTCAGTCCAGTCTGTCAGTTCGTTGTAACCACCACTTGCCACTTTTAGCGGCCGGTTTGCATCGGGGGCTTTCAAAAAAGTCGCATATTGGCGGTACAGGTCAGCGTAATATTCGGGCCGCATGTTTCCCCCGCAGCCCCACGATTCATTACCCACACCCCAGTATGCTACTTTCCAGGGCTCTCTTCGGCCGTTTTTGCGGCGTAATTCGGCGAGTGTGGAATTGCTATCCGAAGTCATGTACTCCAGCCATTCCGCCATTTCCCTGGGTGAACCGCTTCCCAGGTTGCCCGCAATATAGGCATCGGCGCCCAGCATTTCCAACAGCTCAAAAAACTCATGAGTTCCAAAAGCATTGGTCTCGGCTACGCCGCCCCAGTGATTATTGACCTTGACAGGGCGCTGTTCGGGAGGCCCGATTCCGTCACGCCAGTGATACTCATCCGCAAAACAGCCGCCGGGCCAGCGGATATTCGGGATCTGCAATTTTTTCAAGGCATTGACCACGTCCAGCCGAAAGCCATTCTTATTGGGAATAGACGAATTTTTTCCCACCCAGATCCCCTGGTAAATGCCACGGCCAAGGTGCTCGGCAAACTGGCCGTAAATGTGTCGGCTAATCAATTCACCGGGTTCATCGGTATTAACCGTGATTTCAACAGGCGGTGCTGCAGAAACGGCAACTGATAAGAACAGAGTCAGTGTCGAAACGACCAGTTGAGGGCGCAACATGTTAACTTTCATAAAATGCATTCCTATTTTGATCGGGTCGAATTCAGCCAAACGGATTGGGTGCTATGGCCGAGGCAAATAACACCTGGATCAGGCCCGTCAGTGAAATGACACTCACCGACAGGGTCCAGGTCTTGAGCGTTTCCGCTTCGGAGAATCCGGTCATCTTGCAAACGATCCAGAAGCCGCTGTCGTTCATCCATGAGCCAAACATCGAGCCGAATGCGATGGAGGCAAAAATATAAAGTGGATCATAGCCCAGGCTTCCACTGCCTGCGCCAATCGTTGCCAGGATGCCAGCCATGATGCCTGATGTAGTGATCATGGCGGTTGTACTGGACCCTTGTGCCAGTTTCATGACTGCAGCGATTATCCAGGCAAGCAGTACCAATGAGAATCCGGAGCCTTCGGTGAGCGCCGCGATGGATTCTCCAATACCGGACTGGCGGATCATGCCGCCGAAAGCTCCGCCCGCGGCAGTGATCAGTATGATGATCCCGGCCATGCCCAGTGGGCTCTCTAACGCCTTCCAAAGGGTGGTTCTGTCCAAATTCCTGTACCTGGCCAACAGGAAAATCGCTAACAGGGCGCCGAGAAACATGGCCACATGCTTGAATCCCAGGATACCGATCAGGCTATACAGGACGCCCAGGCTTTCCTGGCTCGAAAATTCGCTTACAAAAGAATCCAGAGAAATGAGAAACACCGGAAGCGCCACGGGCAGCAGGGAAATGAACAATCCCGGCAAGTCATTAATGTCCTTGTTGGCAATCTCTTCAAGGTCCCTGATCTTAACCATGCCGCCTTCGCGTAAAGGTATATTGAGCTTTCCATCCAGGTAGCGGCCCAGCCTGAGGGCCACGATGGCGGGCACGATTCCCAGGGCAATGCCGCCGATAATCGTAAAACCAAGATTCAACCCCAATGCTTCCACGACGATAAGGGGGCCCGGTGTCGGGGGGACCAGACAATGAGTAATCACGGCCCCGGCGCAAACGGTGACAATGAAGTATACGTACTTCTTGCCCAGGCGGAAGGCGAGCGCCTGCGCCAATGGGACCATGAGGTAAAAAACGGTGTCGAAAAACACGGGAATTGACAAAAAGAATGCCGAGACCAGCATCGCGATTCCCGCTCTTTCTTCTCCGAAAGTAGTGATCATGGTGCGTACGATCCGGTCTGCTGCCCCGCTTTCCATCAGGCAATATCCGATCACAGCCGCCAGCGCAATTATCCAGGCAATGCCCGCCGCCATGTTGCCAAACTGGGTCATTGTGTCCCTGACCGCCAACACGATGGCATTTCCCTCGACTTCAGTAAGCAGGTTCGTCGCAGAACCCACGATTACAGCGGCGAGAATGAGAGAAATAAACGGATGGACCCTGAAAACTGCGATCGAAATCACGACGAAGGCGATTCCCAGGAAAAGCGCGAAATAGGGGGCCAGTGTCATCAAGGCAGCAAGAGCGTCGTCAGCCAGAGCACCGGGGCCTGGCCGTGATAGTCGCCGGAAACCCTCGGGCGAGCTAGATAATAATCAAGATCATTTTTCTTGCTGGCACCAATGCAGACCTCCTGTACATTTCCTTCAGCGTCAATCAGTGTTGTCAATGCTGACCAGGCGTTGTCGACCGCGCCCCTGTACGGGACTGCGCTTAGAAATTCGTTCTCAATTCCCAGCAACATGGCATAAGCAAATAGAACGGGCGCGACGTGGGTCGCAAAAACTGCGCCAGTGCTTGGAATTACGGCTAGCAGGACGAAAAGAATAGTCTTTACCATGCCAGATTCTTGGTCATTATGTGATTATTGTACCTTTTTGTCGCAAGCAGCAAACATGAATCAAAACAACTCTGTTAAACGTTTAAGGTGATTGATATACTGAGCGGATAAGTATTACACAAAGCAAAACGCTAAAATACCGTATCCAACCACATCAAAACCCAGAGAGGCGGTTCTTGAATACAGAAATACGTTTGAATTTTTGTGCACGCCTGGTTTATTCCTCCTTTTTAGTACTAACTCTTTCTGTTCTGATTTCATGCAATCCTGAACAAGAGGAAGCTGGCGCCCACCCGATTGCTGACAACACTCAGGCAATCATTGAAACCGCACCGTACCAGGACGTTAACCTGGACATTGACGCCAGAGTTGACGACCTGGTCAGTCGCATGACACTGGAGGAAAAAATCGGCCAGATGCGATACGAGGCCCCGGCGATCGAACGGTTGGGGATTCCCGAATATAACTGGTGGAATGAGGCCTTACACGGCGTTGCAAGGGCAGGGCTGGCCACGGTTTTTCCCCAGGCTATCGGCCTGGCGGCAACCTGGGATGAGGACCTGATGTTCAGGGTGGCAACCGCCATCTCCGATGAAGCCAGGGCAAAACATCACAATTTTGCAAAACGGGACCAACGGTATATCTACCAGGGCCTGACCATGTGGTCACCGAATATCAATATTTTCAGGGATCCGCGTTGGGGAAGGGGGCAGGAAACCTATGGCGAAGATCCCTGGCTGACGGGACGTATGGCCGTACAGTTCATCAAGGGGCTGCAGGGAGACAACCCAAAATACCTCAAGACCGTGGCTACCGTAAAACACTACGCGGTTCATAACGGGCCGGAACCGGAAAGGCACGAATTTGATGCCGTCACGAACAAGAGAGATCTTTGGGAGACTTATTTGCCCCAGTTTGAAATGGGTATCAAGGAGGGTGGGGCCTATTCACTGATGTGCGCCTATAACCGTTATAACGGTGATGCAGCCTGTGCTCACGACTTACTGACCAACGATATTCTGAGGGGCAAGTGGGACTTCAAAGGTTATATCGTGTCTGATTGCTGGGCCATCCGTGATTTTCACGAG
>JARFQZ010000026.1 GCA_029287515.1 Lysobacterales bacterium | reverse complement strand
GGTATGATCCTGCTTGGCTACGGCAACTTCGCGCACATGGCCCCCAAGCTGGTTAAATTGACCGAGGAAGGCGCCCGTTTCATGATCTTTGGCCTTTCAACAGAAGATCTCAAGGGACACACGATCTGCGGCCAGAATCTGGAAGGCGGTGAACTGGCAACCCGGCACCTGGTCGGCCTGGGCCGCAAACGCATCGTGTTCCTGGGTGATGCCAGCGATGAACATCCGGAATTCAAGTTGCGCTACGAGGGTTACTGCAAGGCGCTGCGGGACACCGGTCTGCCGCTGGATGAGGAGTTACGGGTCCATGCAAAAAACCAGGAAACCGCCGGATACGAGGCCGTGGCCCGGCTGCTCGAAAGCGGCCTGGAATTCGACGCGCTATTTGCCGTGACCGACCTGATCGCATTCGGCGCCCTGAAGTGCCTGAGGAAAAGCGGCGTGAAAGTCCCGCAGGAAATATCTGTGGTGGGTTTCGACGATCTTCCTGCCGCGACTTATTTCAGCCCTTCCCTGACCACGATCCGCCAGGACACCCGGCTGGCCGCCGAAGCCCTGGTCAAGAACCTGATCGGGGCGATCAACGGCGAGAAGGTCCAGTCACACCAGTTGCCCCTTTCCCTCAAAATCCGGGGTTCCTGCGGCGGCCGCAGATCCTGAACATCCCTAACCTGAATTCGTATTCAGGCGCCTGATCCGAGATTCCTGACCGGAAAAGAACTATTGTTCTGCCCTATGCACACGTTCCAGCAAAACAAGAGTAATTCATTTTTCGCCCTTCTCAGCCTGCCATCCACGGCAATGGGCTTCGCTTTATCCATCCAGATCTCGGCGCTGAGCTGGATTCTGACCACCCAGTACAACCTGGACATCCACGATGTGGGGCTGGTGTGGGCGGCCGGTCCCCTGGCAGGCATCATCGGGCAGGTCATTATCGGCGTGATCAGTGACAAGGTCTGGTTCTGGAAAGGCCGGCGCCGCCCATTCATTCTGATCGGGGGCCTGCTTGCAGCACTCATGCTGCTCGCGCTGCCCAACCTCGACATCATTTCGGCCGGTTTGGGCGTCGGCGGAATCCTGGGGGTGGCGATAGCGGTGGCCCTGACGCTGGACCTTGCGATCAATGTCAGCTTCAACCCCACCCGGTCCATCATTGCCGATGTCACCGATGAAGGAGACGAGCGCACCAAGGGCTACACCTGGATGCAGAGCATTTCGGGAACCTTCGGTGTCCTGGCCTATGCTGTGGGTGCTGCCTTCAACAATTACGTGCTGATCTATGCCGGGTCCGTGATCGTGCTGCTGTTTTCCATTGTACCCACACTGTTCATCACGGAGCCCCGCGAACTGGAAGCTGAGGCGGCGTCAGAAAACCCCGCTGAGCAAGAAGCGGCCAGGGGGGAAGATTCATTCCTCGGCATGCTGATCGCTATCAGGCCGCTCTGGGCGTTCCTGGCGTATGACGTTTATGCCATGGGCCGCCGCATGCTGGGTATCGAACCGGCGAATTACTATGCCGAGATAGCCTGTGGAGTAGCCACCCTGCTGCTGGTCGCCCTGACCATGCTCGAGAAGGACAGGCCGGGCGAACTCCATTTGTCTTCGTTCCGGATAGTCATCGCGGCTCACTCGTTCAGCTGGGTAGGCATTCAAACGACCTTCGTGTTCCTGATCGCATACCTGCAACAGGAACTGCCCGACATGGCGGACATCGACCTGGGCCGGGTCGGCTCTATGAGTTTCCTGGTGCTGAACGCCGTCGGGGCATTGCTGCCGGCATTGGTCCTTATGCCACTCGCGCACCGCATAGGCCGTATCAAAACCCATGTCATCTGCATGGCCTTCATGACCCTGGGCTATGTGGGGCTGTACGGATTCGGTGGCAGCCCGATGCACATTTATGTCCTGATGGCTGTCGTGGGAATCGGCTGGGCGGCCATTGTCAGCCTGCCATTCGCGATCGTTTCCCAGAAAGTCAGCCAGGCGAGAATGGGGCTCTACATGGGGCTGTTCAATCTCTCGGTCGTTCTGCCCCAATTGGTGGTGAGTCTCGGCGTTGCGTTGATGATCAGCAGGGCGCCGGACAAAAGCATCATCTTCATCGTCTCCGCCGCCAGCCTGGCGCTGTCCACCATTGCCTGGAGTTTCGTCCGCGAGGACGATTGAAGGCTGCACGCACTGCGACACTACCCTGCCTTCGCCGGGCAATGTTACAGTTCTGGCAATGCAGACTCTGATCGCACTGGTGTACGTTGGCGCAGGCAGCATGCTTGGAGGCCTCGGCCGCTATGGCCTGACCCTGGCCACGCAAAACCTGTCCGCGTTCAGCCTTCCCTATGGAACGCTTGTTTCCAACCTGGCCGGCTGCCTGTTTATCGGCGTGATCGCCGGGATCAGCGGCAAGTCCGAATTAATGTCTACAGAAATGCGGCTGTTGCTGGCCTCCGGATTCTGCGGCGGTTTTACTACCATGTCTTCGTTCATTTATGAACTGGGACAATTTGTTCAGGACAAGGAATATTTCTTCGCGTCCACCTATTTCGTTGCAACACTGGCCGGCGCCGCACTGGCTTTTGCAGTCGGTCTGCTGATCATAGAACTCGTCATGAGGTAAGCATGGAAATTTCGGGACAAGCCGTACTGCTGAGAGTATTCATCGGTGAGAGCGACAAGGTCGGCCATCACCCGCTGCACGAGGTTATCGTCAAAAAAGCCCGCGAGGCAGGGCTGGCCGGCGCCACGGTGCTCAAGGGCGTGCTGGGTTACGGCGCCACCGACCATATCCGCACAACCAAGATACTGGACCTCTCGGCGGATCTGTCCATGGTGGTTGAAATCGTCGATGAAGAAGGAAAGATCGAAGCCTTCCAGCCAACCCTTTCAGGCCTGATCGAAGAGGCAAACTGTGGCGGACTGGTGACGCTGGAGAATATCCGGGTTATCCATTACCTGCCGGAAAAGAACACAGACTGATAGTTAATAGATACCACCCAGTGCCACGGTGATCGCTTGCCCGCTGACTCCGCTGGACTCTTCCGATGCCAGGAACGCTATCATTTCTGCCACCTCCCGCGGAGTGACCACCCTGTCCGC
>JARFQZ010000092.1 GCA_029287515.1 Lysobacterales bacterium | reverse complement strand
CCTATACCGAAGTTGCCTATTTGCTGATGTACGGCGACCTGCCTAACAGTGAACAACATGACAAGTTTGTCACCGATATGCATCGCTACGCAATGATCAATGAATCGCTGACCAACTTCTTCAAAGGATTCCGCTACGATTCGCACCCAATGGCAATGATGGTCGGTGTTATGGGCTCACTGTCGGCCTTTTACCATGACTCTCTGGATATCAATAACCCGGAACATCGTGAATTTTCTGCCCAGCGCATGATCGCCAAGGTCCCAACCATCGCTGCAGCAGCTTACAAGCGCAATCATGGCGAGCCTTTCGTCTACCCGCGTAACGAGTATGAGTATTGCGGCAACTTCCTGCGCATGATGTTCTCCACGCCCTGTTGTGATTTCAAGCTTGACCCTATTGCTGAACGTGCACTCAACGTACTCTTTATTCTGCACGCTGACCATGAGCAGAACGCCAGTACCTCGACGGTCAGGCTGGTAGGCTCCACCGGGGCCAATCCCTATGCCTGTGTCGCCGCCGGTATCTCGGCGTTATGGGGCCCGGCGCACGGCGGCGCCAACGAGGCTGTACTGGATATGCTGGCGGAGATCGGTCATATCTCCGAGGTGCCCAGATTCATCGAGCGCGCCAAGGATAAGTCAGACCCGTTCAGGTTGATGGGCTTTGGCCACCGCGTTTACAAGAACTATGACCCCCGTGCCGCAATTATCCGGGCAGCCTGTTACGAAGTGCTCGATGAACTGGGTAAAGACGACCCGATGATGGACCTGGCCATGGAACTGGAAAGGATCGCGTTGGAAGACGATTACTTCATCGAGAAGAAACTGTATCCAAACGTGGATTTCTATTCTGGAATCATCTACAAGGCGCTGGGTATTCCGGTCAGCATGTTCACCGTGATGTTTGCCATCGCCCGCACCGTGGGTTGGGTGTCCCAGTGGCTCGAACAATGCGAAACGCCGACCAAGATTGGTCGGCCGAGGCAGGTCTACGCGGGCGAGAAGGAACGGCGGTACCGGGCGCTGCACCGCCGTAGCTGATTCGCGAAGCCGTCTTCAGGGAGACTGGAAACCCGGCCCCGTGGCCGTGGCGGGCATTGCCTCCGCCAACAGGCACTCAGTCTCAGCCAGTGTCGCCCTTCGCTGGGGTTTACCGTCGATCGGACTCGGCGGTGCCTGGCGCAGGTGAACCGGCTCGAAAATCGTCAATTCTATCGAAGCGCCATTCAGTTCAAACACGATCAGCGGAACCGTCCGGTGTGAACCGTCATGCCAGCGGATCTGCCTCTGCTCTTCGCTGAAAGGCTGGGAATGTTCCAGGAAAAATACGATGACCGACTCGGTTGAGTCCGCAAAGACGTGCAACGCGATCCTGGAATGCCTGTTGGCGGTACCGTCCAGCACCGAACCCACCAGCCGGGGATTGAAGGGTTCGAGCATCTGCATCACTTCTATCGCTGTCTGGCGAAGATATTCCAGGTTTTCAACATGCTCCGATCCGCCATAGAGACCCTGGTAGCGGTGTAATGCTTCCTTGACTTCTATATTGCTGGGAAGGGCAAGTCGCTCACTGACACCGATCCTTTCGGCGGCTTTCTTTTTCGCAGCGTGGTAATTGTGCTGTCCTTCGGTCGAGATAATTCGGGCTGCCTCTGCCGCAACCTCCAGCCGAATCTGCTTCAACCGGCGGATATGACGCGGAGGCGTCGCCTCAGTAGATCTCGTACGGGTCTTCTTCGAGCGGGGCATCCTGTTCTTCTCCCTGTTCCATCTCCTGCATCGGAGGAAGTCTTCCTGCCTGGAATATTTCCATGATTGCATCCGGGTTATCAAGTCTTGCCAGCATGCCGGTCTCCGGATCAATTTTTGCCTGGGCGAGGCCCTCCGGCATCAAGGGCGGTTTATCCTCCACCCCTTCGAGTGCAACCGCCATGTAATCCATCCAGACCGGCAAGGCGGCCCGCCCGCCCAGTTCTCTTCTGCCGAGCGGTTCATGGTTGTCGAAGCCAACCCACACGGAAGTCACCAGGTGACTGTTATAGCCGGAAAACCATGCATCGCGCTGTTCGTTCGTTGTTCCGGTCTTGCCCGCGAGATCCTTGCGCCCGAGTTGCATTGCCCTGACACCAGTCCCCCGCCTCACGACATCCATCATCATGGAACGGACCAGGTATGCGTTCTGGGGGGTTATGACCTGCTGTGCCAGCGCACCTTCCGTTTTCAGGCGGGGTGTGTCTTTTCTGCGAAAGCCGGCCGTGTCATCTGGTTGCATCTCGCCGGTAGAAATGTCCAGCGGCCTGAATTCAGGCTCCGCTTTTTCCACAACCTGTAGCTCCGGTTCCGATGCCGCTTCTTCTTCACAATCGTCACAGATCACGGAGGGTAAGGTTTCAAAGACAATGTTGCCGTCGGAATCGGTGATCCGCCGGATGAACTGGGGTGTGACAAGGTAGCCGCCATTGGCGAAAACGGCGTAGGCCCTCGCCATAGAAAGCGGGCTGAGCGAGGCGCTCCCCAGTGCCATCGACAGGTTTGCCGGCATGTCGTTCCTGTTGAAACCGAAGCGTTCGGTGTAATCCCGCGCATATTCGATGCCGATTTCACGTAACAGCCGGATGGATACGAGGTTGCGGGAGTTCACCATGGCTTCCCGCAGACGGGTGGGCCCATAGAATTTTTGACTGAAGTTTTCGGGTTTCCAGGTTCTCTCGAGCTCAGAGTCTTCAAAAACAATCGGTGCGTCATTGACCAGGCTGGCTACCGTAAAGCCCCTTTCCAGGGCCGCGGAGTAAATAAATGGCTTGAAGCTTGAACCCGGTTGCCTCCTGCCCTGGGTAATTCGGTTGTACTTGCTGCGGGCAAAATCGTACCCGCCCACCAAAGCCCTGATGTCCCCATTGGATGGATCCAGCGAGATCAGTGCAGACTCGACCTCGGGCAGTTGCCCCAGTTTCCATTGGCCGTCATTGTGCAGACGGGCGCGGATAATGTCGCCCTGCACCATGATGTCCTCAACTGTTTTCGGTTTTCGTCCTTTCCGGTCACGGTCGATGAACGGTGCGGCCCATAACATGTCCTCAAGTGAAAGGGCGACCGTCTGGCCGTTGCGGAGATAGACAAGCGCCAGCTTTTCTTCTGTTTCGATGACCAGGCCGGGTTCGAGGCCGGAAACCGGGCGGTGGGGCATCAGGATTTCACTCCAGTCGCTGGTGCTGGTTTTGTCCGCCAGGTCCACGTGGGCCTCGGCACCCCTGAAGCCATGCCTCTGGTCGTACTCCTCCAGTCCGTTCGAGACGGCCAGGTTTGCTGCCGTCTGGAGGCGGCTGTTGATGGTCGTCTGAACGACATACCCGCCGGTATATGCCCTGGAACCAAGCAGCTCAAGCGACTTCACCCGGGCCATTTCAGCCACGTAAGGTGCTGAAATCTCGGCAATTGCGCCGTGATAGTAGGCGCGGTCCTGTTCATTTATTGCAGATTCGTACTCGGCCTGTTCAATGTACTCGAGTTCCAGCATCCGGTTGAGAACGTAATCCCTTCTTTCAAGTGCTCTCTCCGGTGAGGTAATGGGGTTGATTCTCGATGGGGCTTTGGGCAGGGCAGCGATCATCGCGCACTGTGCCAGTGACAGCTGGGTCGTTGATTTTCCGTAGTAAACTTCGGCAGCCGCCCCCACGCCGTAGGCCCGATACCCCAGAAAAATCTTGTTCAGGTAGAGCTCGAGGATTTCGTCTTTTCCAAGCTGCTGTTCAATTTTGATTGCAAGGAATGCTTCCTTGATTTTGCGGGTCCAGGTTTTTTCGGCCGTGAGGAAAAAGTTCCTGGCCAGCTGTTGCGTGATGGTGCTCCCGCCGATCGTTTTCTCGCCGGTTGTGATCAGGGACCAGACTGCACGGGTGATGCCCTGGTAATCGAGTCCTGGATGTTCATAGAAACGGGCATCCTCGCCAGCCAGAAAAGCCTGCTTCAGCCAGTCCGGCATGTTCTCGACTTCAACCGGGATTCTCCTTTTTTCGCCGAAAATACCGATCAGCTTCCCGTCTTCACTGAACACGCGCAGCGGAACCTGGAGCTGGACATCGCGAAGGGTTTCAACATCGGGCAGGTCTGGTTCAAGCACCAGGTAAGTGACGGCGACCGCCGAGATCCCCAGGATCGAAGAAACCAAAAGAAATATGACAAATCTGCGAATCAGCTTCTTCACACAACCGTCCTGCTGTGATATTTTTCAGAAATCGAATCTTCTGAACGAACAATCATAAGATACGATAATTAGGGGCAAGCATGGAAGCCGCCATTCCTCACAAAGCGTTGCATTATACGCTTTTCAGTACGCCTTCCGTACGTGCCAAACCTGGGATCTAGGGCATTTAGAACCGTTTTTTCCAGCGTCGTTCAAAAATTTTTTTTTAGATCGGCATTGTGATACGATTCAATTTCTGTTAAAAACTAGTTCAGGAAGTGTCAATAAACCATTGTCGAACAAAGGATTGAGGGCAATTTGAAACTATTCGGCACCAAATCACCACCCTTAATGGGTTTGGATATCGGGTCTTCAAGCATTCGCTTGTTGCAACTTTCCCGGCATGGCAATTCATATCGGATCGATCACTTTGCGATCGAGTCGTTACCGCCTGGAGTGATCGTAGAAAAATCGGTCCAGGACATTGAAGCCATCTCGGGTGCGATCCAGTCTGCGGTCAGGAATTCGGGTTCGAATTCCAAGTATTGCGCCGTGGCTGTTTCGGGTTCAGCAGTGTTTACGAAGACGATCAGTCTCCCTTCTAACCTGGCCGAAGCAGACATTGAAAGCCAGGTTCAGATCGAAGCCAATCAATATATTCCCTATCCGCTGGATGAGATCAGCCTGGATTTCGAGGTTCTCGGAGCTTCTGCCAGGAACGCGGACATGGTGGATATCCTGCTTTCTGCCAGCAAGAACGAGAATGTAGAAAGCCGGCAGGATGCACTGGCGTCGCTGGGTCTTAAAAGCCGCGTGGTCGATGTTGAGT
>JARFQZ010000091.1 GCA_029287515.1 Lysobacterales bacterium | reverse complement strand
CGGGTCACGTGCACACGGCCATCATCGGTTCCGACCCAGAGCGTTCCCTTTTCCAGGGGGCTTGCGGCAATCGAGACGATGCTGGTGTAGTTTTCCGCGGCTGTCACATCGCTGGTCAGGCCGCCGCTCTCCCTGAACGTCTGCCATTCCGGGTTGTCGGATGTCAGGTCGCCGCTGATCGTGCTCCAGGTAGCGCCGCGATCGGTTGATTTGTGGACGAACTGGCTGCCATAGTAAATGGTCGCCGGGTCGAACGGGTCCTGTGCGATTGCCGCATTCCAGTTAAAGCGCAAATCGACGCCGGACTCCGGCGGCGCCGGTTTGATCACTCGCTGCTCGCCGGTATCCAGGTTCCAGGTCGATAGATTTCCACCCTGTGACATCACGTACCCACGGCGGGAATCCTGTGGGTCAGGGAGGGTATCGAAACCATCCCCGAAGCCGACTTCCTGCCAGTGGAGGTTTCGGATCCCGGCGTTTTCCCAGACTTCCGAGGGACCCCGCCAACTGCCATTATCCTGCAGGCCGCCATAGATGTTGTACGGCACATCGTTGTCCACCCTGACGTGGTAGAACTGTGACAGGGGCAGGTTACGCACAAAACGCCAGGTTTCACCCCGGTCCCTGCTGATCGCGATGCCCCCGTCATTGCCCAGGACCAGGTGGCGTGCGTCACCGGGGTTGATCCAGAAAGCATGATTGTCGATGTGGATGGTATTGCCTGGTGCGCAACAATCCACCACCGGGTTGAGTTCAAAGGTTTTGCCGCCGTCGATCGAGACGCTTAAACGCGTGAATATATTGTAGACCCGGTCCGGGTTTTCAGGATCAGCAGATACTTCCGTGTAATAGAACGGACGCTCGGCAATATTGTGTTCCTCGTTGGTCCGGGTCCAGCTGAGGCCGCCGTCGTCAGACCTCAGCATGGCGCTTTTCTCTGCTTCGACCAGCGCGTATACACGTCCGCGCTCGGCCGGAGATGGCGCAAATGTGATTCGCCCGAGTTCGCCCCCGGGCAGTCCGTCGTCCACGGTTTTTTCGAGCCAGTTTTCTCCGCCGTCCCATGATATGTACATCCCTGAACCCGGGCCACCGGATTTGAAGAACCAGGGCCAGCGGCGGTGTTCCCACATGCTGGCATAGAGTTTCTCCGGGTTGAAGGGGTCAATCTTGACATCGGTTCCCCCGGTTTTCTGGTCGACATAAAGGATTTTCCGCCAGGTTTTGCCGCCGTCCGTAGTCTTGAAGATTCCCCGGTCTTCGTTTTCTCCCCACAAGGTGCCCAGGGCGGCGGCATAAACAATGTCGGGATTATCCGGGTGCAGCGCGATACGGTTGATGCGTTCGGTTTTCTCCAGGCCAGTCTGCTGCCATGTTTTACCGCCGTCTACCGATTTGAACATGCCGCCGCCAATCGAAGTGGAATTACGGACATTGCCCTCTCCGGTTCCAACCCAGATGATGTCCGGGTTGCCCTGGTTGATCGCCACCGCGCCGATGGATGCGACCGGCTGTTTATCGAACACGGGCGCCCATGTCAGCCCGCCGTTTTGCGAGATCCAGACGCCTCCCGTGGCCGCGCCGATCACAATGTGGTTGGGATTATCAGCAACCGCGTCGATGGCTGTTATTCGCCCACTGACCGCGGCAGGCCCAAGCGTTCTTGCTGATAATCCTTTGAGCAGGCTGGCGTCCAGTTCCGCCTGTGCAAAAGATGGGGCCAGCGACAGGCACGCAAATATCCCGAGTGCAAACAGTCGGGTATTCAGGGGAAAAGGCATCCGGGACTCCTTGAAAATGATTCAGCGCGTTAGGTTCAATCGTAATCAAGGCATTGTCAACCATGGCGTCACGCATTGTATAATCCCTTTTCGGTTACTAAGGAGTTTTACAGTGAAGCGAGTATTTATATTGATTGCCGCAACCTTCCTGTTCGGCAATGTCCAGGCCCAGGACGACGCTGATAGCATCCAGGTGCTCCCCGAAGAAGCGCAAAAATGTGTCCTTCCGGCCGCGCCCGATGCCATTTCTGAAGAAGCGACATACGACGACCTGGTTGCCGCCAAGAAACAGATTGCAGTGTTCCAGGAAGAAGTGCTTGTTTACCGCGAGTGCCTGCAGGCCGCCGAGGCCAACCCGGAGAACACGACCGGCAACAAGGCCGCCATCGTGGCTGCATTCAACTATACCGTTGAAATGGAAGAACGTGTTGCAGAGCGCTTTAACGTGGCCGTGCGCGGCTACAAGGAACGCAAGGCAGCCGCGGAAGGTTGATACCTGTAATTATTCCGGGACGGGGACGGTCTTATCCCCTGACCATGAATTTTTACCTGCCGCTTTTTTTGGCCATCCTGGCGATTTTCTGGCCCGGACACAACGTCCGGGCGGAAACTTTCTCATGGCCGGAGGCTACTCCAGAACAAGTCAATATTGACCCCCGGATGATCGCGGATCTCACGGCCGCGATCGAAAGGGGAGAGTACGGCCGGCTGAAAAGCCTGTTGATCCTGCGCCACGGTCTGCTGGTGCACGAGCAGTACTTCAACGGTTACCGGCAAGATGAACTGATGCCACTTTACTCGGTGACGAAGAGCTGGGGTTCTGCCCTGGTTGGCATTGGAATAGACCGGAAAGAAATTCCTTCCATCGACACATCGGTCGAGGCGATTTTTCCGCAGTACGCAGATATTTTTTCAGCATCCCCGCAGAAAAGACAGATCAGTCTCCAGGATCTGCTGACCATGCGACATGGCCTGGATTGGGATGAATGGTCCACATATTTCACCCACCCCGATAACCCGGTCTACCGGATGACCCAATCCGCGGACTGGTGGCGTTATGTATTGTCCCGTCCGGCGACTGCAATGCCAGACAGCGTCTTTCGATACAGCACCGGAGTGTCCAACCTGATGGGCGGGTTTATCTGGAGCCTGACCGGGCAAAGCGCACTCAACTACTCGATCGAGCACCTGTTCAATCCTCTGGATATAACAGATTACTACCTGGAGGTGGATCTATCCGGTCAGCCCATGGGAACCGGAATCCGTACCTTTCAAACCGGGCTGACGCCAACCGGTCATGGCTTGTGGCTGAAGGCGCGCGACCTGGCAAAGATCGGCCAGTTGTATCTGGACCGGGGTGCCTGGCGGTCGCGAAGAGTGTTGGCACAAAAATGGGTGCAGGAAAGCTGGGGTTCCTACAGCAACGTGGAGACGGATCCGCAGGTCTTCCCGGAAGATGTTTCTTACGGTTACCAGTGGTGGAATTATCGATACAAACGGCCTGATGATGATGTCATGGTTCATACGGCCGATGGTTTCGCCGATCAGTACATTTTCGTCATACCGCAGTTGGACATGGTCATTGTATCGACCGCTGACAATGGCAACTATGACGGTCCCGACATGCGATTTGCCATCCGTGACATCATCCTCGATGGTGTCGAAGACGATTTTGACCCGGTGTCGGACGGTGGCCTGACCGGCTCATGGTTCAATCCGGAGCGGGAGCACCAGGGATTCATGATGGAGGTCGTGCCCAGCACCGGCCAGGTGGTGATCTACTGGATGACGTTCGAACCGGCAACTGGGGAGCAACACTGGATGGTCGCCGTTGGCGAGATGCACGGGCGGCGCGTCATACTCCAGTTCCTCCGACCGACCGGTGGTTCATTCGAAGGAGACAGTGAAGCGGACCTGGGCAGCTGGGGAGACGTTGAGCTTGTTTTTCACAGCTGCACACGGGCCAGTATGGAATTCTATTCGGAGATTGATGGGGTGGAAGGGCTTATTGAGCTGCAGCGGCTGACTCCCAATACCACTTGCAAAGACGACTGACCGTTGGATTGATCCTGATCGTCGCAAGACCGCAATTATTTAAGTACACTGCCTGACCCATTCGGTTTCACCAGGTAAGGATTTACAATGTTGCGCACGAAGCTTTCTGTGACCTCGCTTCTCTCTCTTTTCCTCTTTATTTCCTGCCAGCCGGGCATTGCGTCCAACGACGCTCATCCCCTTGCTGGAATTCCCCTCAGGTCGATTGGCCCGGCTCTGACATCCGGCCGGGTTTCCGATTTCGCCTTCCACCCTGACCAATGGCAGGTCCACTACGTGGCTTTTGCCAGCGGAAACCTCTGGAAAACAGAGAACAACGGAATAACCTGGACCCCCGTGTTCGAGAACGAGTCATCGTACTCGATTGGCGTTGTTGAACTCGATCCTTCGAACCCGAATACGGTATGGGTGGGCAGCGGGGAGAACAATTCGCAACGCAGCGTGGCTTTCGGTGACGGCGTGTATCGCTCTCTGGATGGCGGCAAGAGCTGGAAAAACATGGGCCTGAAAGACTCCGGGCATATTTCGATGATTCGTATCCATCCCGAAGACAGCAATACGGTCTGGGTTGCTGCACAGGGGCCGCTGTGGAATTCAGGGGGGGATCGCGGGCTTTACAAGACCATTGACGGCGGCGAGACCTGGGAAAGGTTGCTGGAGATTGACGAAGACACCGGCGTGAACGAATTCGTCATCGATTCCGCCAATCCGGATACGCTCGTGGCATCCAGCTATCAGCGCAGGCGGCACGTCTGGACATTGATTAACGGTGGGCCCGGCAGCGGCATACACAAAACAGGCGATGGCGGAAAAACGTGGCGAAAAATCAGCAAGGGATTGCCGGAGGGAGACCTGGGACGCATCGGCCTCGCCGCGGCGCCAACCGCCCCGGGAACGCTGTACGCCATCATCGAAGCCGATGACGAGGGCAAGGGCGTCTACCGCAGCACCGATTTTGGAGAAAGCTGGGAAAAGCGCTCCAACCACATGACCAGCAGTCCCCAGTACTACAATGAGCTGTACGTCGACCCCAATGATGCCGACGTTATCTATTCCGTGGATACCTTCACGCATCGCTCCGAAGACGGTGGAAAAACCTGGAACCGCATTTCAATCAAGAACCGCCATGTCGACGATCACGCCTTGTGGATTGACCCCGATAACAGCAGCCACCTGTACATTGGTGGAGACGGGGGTGTCTACGAGACCTGGGACAGGGGCGAGACCTGGCGCCACGTGCGGAACCTGCCGGTCACCCAGTTTTACCGGGGCACGCCAGACAATGACGCGCCTTTTTACAACGTCTGTGGCGGCACACAGGATAATTTCACCCTGTGCGGACCCAGCCGGACAACCTACACGGACGGTATTTCGAACGCGGACTGGTGGATTGCCCAGTTTGGAGACGGTTTTAAGGCACAGATCGATCCGACCGATGCGAATATCGTCTACGCCCAGTATCAGTACGGCGGACTGGTCCGGTTCGACCGCGTTACCGGTGAGCGCCTCGCGATCACACCGCAACCTGGCGCGGACGAGAATAATTACAAATGGAACTGGAATGCACCATTGATAATTTCCCCGCATGACAGCAGCCGTTTGTACTACGGGTCGGAACGCCTGTTCCGGTCTGATGACCGCGGTGAGAGCTGGGTCGCGGTCAGCGGTGATTTGAGCCGCCGGGTCGACCGCAACCAGTTGGAGGTCATGGGCCGCGTGTGGAGCGTGGACGCCATTGCCAAGAACATGTCCACATCCATGTACGGCAGCCTGATCGCGGTGGATGAGAGCCCGCTGGTTGAAGGCCTGCTCTATGCCGGCACCGACGACGGGCTGATACACGTCAGTGAAGACGGCGGGCAGAACTGGCGGAGGCAGGAATCTTTCAAGGGGGTGCCTGACATGTCGCTGGTCGAAGACATCATTGCGTCCCACCATGATTCGAACGTGGCCTACGCGGTCTTCGACAACCACAAGCGTGGCGATCACAAACCTTATGTCATGAAAACCGTGGACCGGGGTGTCAGCTGGGAACTGATTGTGGACGGTTTACCGGTGCGCGGAACTGCACACACGGTTATCGAGGACCATGTCGATCCGGCGCTGTTGTTTACCGGAACCGAGTTTGGCCTGTTTTTCAGCACCGACGGGGGGCAGAACTGGCATGAATTGACCGGTTTGCCCACGATTTCCGTCCGGGATCTCGAAATTCAGCGGCGCGAAGGTGACCTGGTTGTCACGACTTTCGGCCGGGGATTTTACATCCTCGACGATTATTCGCCGTTGCGCACGCCGGAATCAGACCTTGAATCCGGGGCTACTCTGTTTCCTGTCAGGGATACCTGGTTGTTCAATCCTGATTCGCGGCGAGGCTGGGGTGGCAAGGGTGATTGGGGCACAGGGCGTTACGTGGCTGAAAATCCGCCGCACGGAGCGGTTTTTTCCTACTACCTGGCGGAAGAATTGCAGTCGCTCAAAGACCGGCGCCGCAGCGAGGAAAAGAAACGTGCAGAAAAGGGAGAAGACAACCCTTACCCGAGCTGGGATGAGTTAAGGCGCGAGGACCGCGAAGAAGCCCCCTCGGTGACGTTAACGGTCCGCGACGCCCGGGGCAACGTGGTGCAGAGAATCAAAGGGCCTGCAGGTAAAGGTTTTCACCGCGTTGCATGGAATATGCGCTATCCCGCCCCGGATCCGGTCGACCTGGATCCGCCCGCCACCCGGGCCCCGTGGGAAGGCGAACCCAAGGGACCGATGGTGTTGCCGGGAACCTACAGCGTTACGCTCTCACAACGCCTGGAAGGACAGTTATCTGATTTCGGCGTCCGGGAGTTTGTACTCAAGCCACTGTACAGTGGCGGCCTGGTCGCTGAAGACCGGGCTTCCGTGCTTGAGTTCCAGGCAAAAACAGCGGAATTGCTGCGAGCCGTCATGGGCGCCAACCGTGCCGCTGCTGAGATCGAAACGCGAGTCAAGCACCTGCTGCAAGCGGTAGAAGACACTCCCGGGGCCACGGAGCAACAGGCTATCGCAGTGCGGGCACTGAACGCGCGGATGCAGGATCTTCAGCAACAGCTTGGCGGTGACCGCACCGTTTCCAGCCGGGCAGAACCCGTGCCCATGTCGCTGACTGCCCGGGTCAGGGTCATTGCCGGCGGGAGCTGGGAGAGTCAGTCAGCAGTCACCGGCAATTACCGGGACTCGTTCGAAATCGCTGCTTCACAGTTCCCGGAGGTCCTGGCCGATCTCAAAGCCATCGCGGCCGACCTGGCAATGCTGGAGGCTGAGCTCGAAGCTGAAGGTGCGCCATGGACACCGGCCAGGGTACCTGACTGGTCGAAACAGTAGCGGAGAAAGGCAAGAAAAAAAACACCCCGCCCAGGCGGGGTGTTTTGTTCTGGCCAGGAGATTATTTTCCGCAGCCTACTTGGTCATTGTTTTATCGCTTCGTGCGTCATCAAGCAATTCGACCAGGCGTTTAGCCCAGCTCTGGAGCATACGACGTGCTTCAGCGTTATTGGTGACGCTGGTCGTCCACTGCATGTAGTTCCTGTGTGGAGCTTCCCGCCGTTCACTTGCAGCGGCAATGAGGTCACCGGTAATGGAATCATACATTTCCAGTTTCAGTGTCATTCGGCCGGCCTGGTTGGTGTAGGACCTCTGGATGCCGGGGGAGCGGGAGTCGGGTGCGTAAACGTCCAGGTCCACGATGTGCGGGACGATTCTCATCACATTTTCACCACTGACGTCAGTGATTTGATAGCCGCCGTTGGTAAGCTCCTCGGCGAATACCGTGCCAAATAGATCCGAAAGGCTGGACTTTATTCGCTCCATGTCCGATGCCCTGACCTTGCCGGTTTGGTAACGGTTCTGGTCACGTTTCCAGTTTTTGCGGAATGCGACGGAGGCCGTCTCGAGTTGAATCTGCTCGTAAACGCTCCAGTCAACCTCGGGATCGGCGTAAAGTTCGCCCCTGCGGTTTTTCTCCACCAGTTCGAGCCCTTCGAGCGAGATTTGCGGTGGTTCGGATTCAGCAATGACCGCG
>JARFQZ010000324.1 GCA_029287515.1 Lysobacterales bacterium | reverse complement strand
TTCTGGATGGCGAACCTTACAATATTGTTGAAAACGAATTTGTAAAACCGGGCAAAGGTCAGGCATTCAACCGCGTACGCGTCAGGAACCTGAAAACAGGCCGGGTCATCGAGCGAACGTTCAAGTCCGGTGAGTCTGTCGAAGCTGCCGATGTATTCGAGATGGAAATGCAATATCTCTATAGCGACGGTGAGTTCTGGCATTTCATGGACCCCGGCACCTACGAACAGCATGCCGTTTCAAAAGAAGCCATGGGAGATGGCGCGAAATGGCTCAAGGAAGAGGATCTCTGCCAGGTAATGCTTTACAACGGCGAACCACTCAGTGTGACTCCCCCTAATTTCACCGAGTTGAAAATTGTCGATACCGACCCGGGTCTGAGGGGTGATACCTCCGGCGGTGGCGGTAAACCGGCCACGCTTGAATCCGGGGCGGTGGTGCGGGTTCCCCTGTTCGTAAACAACGAGGAAGTCATCAAGGTCGATACCCGCACCGGAGAATACGTTTCGAGGGTCAAGGATTAGCCGTTAATGAAACTTATTCATGCCGGGCACATCATTCCCGTACGCCCGGCAAACGTCGTCTGGTCCGACCACTGCGTAGTGGTCGACAAGGATCTTGTCAAAGGAATTATCCCGTTCGCTGAAGCCGTGGAGACATGGCCTGAGGCGGAAATTACCGAACTGCCCGATCATGTCCTTATCCCCGGCTTGATCAATACCCATACCCATTCACCGATGACCTTGCTCCGGGGGTATGCAGACGACCTCGACCTTCACGTATGGCTGAAGGACCATATCTGGCCGGCGGAGAAGAAATTCGTCGGCCCTGAATTCGTAGCAGACGGCACGCGCCTGGCAGTTGCAGAGATGATTCGTTCGGGTGTCACCTGTTTTAATGACATGTACTTCTTCCCGGAGACGACCATTGATGTCTGCCTGGATGCGGGAATGAGGGCCAGCGTAGGTATTCCCATCATCGATATGGAGACCGCCTGGGCTTCCGACATCAACAGCTACGTGGAAAAGGGTTTGCGACTGTATGACAGGATGAAGGCAGAGCCATTGATCAGCTTCACGCTTTCTCCCCATGCACCCTACACGGTGTCGGATGAGATACTGAACAGAATTTCCGTTCTTTCTGCAGAGCACAATTTTCCCGTTCATATGCATGTGTTGGAAACCGAGTGGGAAATCAAGCAGTCGCAACAGCAGCACAATCTTCACCCACTGACACGGCTTGAGCATGCCGGACTGCTCGATTCCAGGCTGCTCGCAGTTCATATGACTCAGCTATCGGCCGACGATATCGTCAAGCTGGCCAGTGCCGGAGTACACGTGGTTCATTGCCCACAATCGAATCTCAAACTGGCCAGTGGTATTTGCCCCTTGACCGCACTGGTGGAAGCCGGCGTCAACGTAGCGCTGGGAACGGATGGTGCAGCCAGCAATAATGACCTGGACCTGTTGGCCGAGGGGCAGACTGCCGCGCTGCTGGCCAAGGGCATTTCGGGAGACGCCGAAGCGGTGAATGCTTTCGAAGTCATCGAGATGATGACGATCAACGGGGCGCGAGCGCTGGGACTCGATGACCGGGTGGGCAGTATCGAGGCAGGCAAACAGGCAGACCTGTGCGCACTGAATATGCGTTCACCGGAAACTCAACCCCTTCATCATGTAATCTCCCAGTTGGTCTATGCTGCGTCCACACGACAGGTGAGCGATGTCTGGGTGGCCGGAAAACAGTTGCTCGAAGGCGGCGAATTGACCACGATAGATCTTGACGCCGTGATGGAATCGGCCAGAAAGTGGCATTCACGGCTCGCCTGGCTGGAAAGGCAACTCGTGAGTGAAGGGAAGGAGCAGCAAAGTGAATCCTGAAGCAAGTCAGAATATCGATCATACAGAGCGTGAAAAATTCGACTCCGTGGCGTCTGGCTGGTGGGACCCGGAAGGGCCGTTTCGGCCGCTCCATGAACTGAATCCAGCCCGCCTCAAGTTCATTTGCGATCGTGCAACGATTGCCGACAGGGATGTGCTCGATGTCGGGTGCGGCGGAGGAATCCTGGCTGAATCGCTGGCCCGTAAAGGTGGCAATGTTACGGGGATCGACGTCGCGTCCCGCGTACTGTCCATTGCAAGACTGCACCTCCATGAATCCGGCCTGGATGTCGATTACCAGGAAATCACGGTAGAGGACAAGGCCGCTGAAAAACCGGAAGGCTTTGATGTCGTAACCTGTATGGAAATGCTGGAACACGTACCGGAACCCGCCTCGGTAATCCGTTCAGTGCAGGAATTACTCAAGCCGGGCGGACATGCGTTTTTTTCAACACTTAATCGCACACCGCTGGCCTTCGCGCTGGGCATTGTGGGCGCGGAGCACATCGCCAGGCTTTTGCCTCGAGGGACGCATCGTTACGATCGTTTCATACGGCCGTCCGAACTTAGCGCCTGGGCACGCGCCGGCGGCCTGGTGGTCGAGGATATTGCAGGTTTGCATTACAACCCGTTGACCCGAAGCGTAATGCTGGGTGGGAATGTCCAGGTGAACTACCTGGTCCATGCATCGAAAC
>JARFQZ010000293.1 GCA_029287515.1 Lysobacterales bacterium | reverse complement strand
CCCCGGTTTACACGGTCTACCCAGTAGGTAAAGCGATCGGTATGGTCCCCCGGGCCTACCACGTAAGTCGGGCGAACCACGGTGCAGGCATCGCCCATGATTTCCCTGGCGATGCGGTCACATTCCGCCTTCAGCGGACCGTAAGTCTCGCCGGTAACTTCCTCGATGGAGGGATCGGCCAGGTCCGCGAGTTTTGCTGTTTCGGGAAACTCGTCTGCCACGGCAAAATCATAAACCGCCACGGTGGAGACGTAGATATAGCGCCGGCAGCGGTCCTTCAGCAGCATCACGCTGTCCCGCACGTGCCTTGGAACGTATCCGGAGTTGTCGACCACCACATCCCAGGTCCTATCACCCTCCAGCGCAGCCAGCCCCTTGTCGACCTTGCTGTCACGGTTACCGGTCAATTCTTCGACCGCGTCGCCGTACATTCCGGAGTTGGATCCCCGGTTGAACATCGTGACCCGGTGCCCGCGCGCCAACGCATGATTGATCTGGTGCGGCCCGAGGAACCCGGTGCCGCCCAGGAAAAGGATATCCAGCGGGCGGGAGGCCGGTTTTATCGCTGCCATGCCACTTGCCTGGGCAGCCAGCGCGGCGGTGGTTAATGCAATAAATTCTCTTCTCGTAGGCATGGATCAATTACTCCTTTTTTCTTTCGATACCAATCAGAGCAGATAGGGTATCCTGTCAGGCGAATGAATAACTACCGGTATTACGAATCTGCCCTGTACGGGGCGACGGATTACGACGAATGGTTTGAGGCCGCTTCCGAACTCGATCGCATGGAAGGGCGTGACCTTTGGCGCCTCGAAAGAGAATCGAAAGACTACGACCACCGCCTGCTCGCTTCCCGTGTCACGATTCTGAGGAAGCTACGAAAACAGCAAAAGTACGACCAGATGATGTTCCGGCTCCGAGAGGAGCTGCACGGCAACCTGGGCAATATGGCCAATCCCGCCTTGTACCTGGAGGCCCGTTGCGGCACCAAGAAGCTGATCAACAATTACCTTGACGAGGTCTCGGCGGCCCTGAACCTGCTCTGTGATTCCAACGTCAAGCAACTTTCGCCCATGCGCAAACGCCGGTTTCTGAAGCGGGCAGCGCGCAGCTTTGGCCGCTCGGCCCTGCTGTTGAGCGGCGGCGCATCCCTGGGCTTGTTCCATATCGGTGTTATCGAAGAACTCGAAAAGCAGGGCCTGCTGCCGCGGGTGATAACGGGATCCAGCGCGGGCTCTATCATGGGAGGCATACTCGCCACCCACACCGATTCCGAGCTGGAGGAAATGCTCAATCCCGAGTACATCGATTTTGAATGGTGCAGCGTGTTCAAGCCGTTCAACATCATCAAGGGGCAGAGCGTTCTGGACCAGAAAGTGCTGAAAAAATTCATTGACCGGAACATCCCGGAGATGACTTTCCTTGAGGCCTATCAGCATACCAACCGGATTCTGAATATCTCCGTTTCCCCGGCGGATTCACACCAGTTTCCCAGGCTGCTCAACTACCTGACCGCGCCGAACGTGCTGATCCGCTGGGCAGCGCTGGCTTCCAGCGCAATTCCTGGGCTCTACCCCGCCGTCCAGCTGAGGGCAAAGAATTTCGAGGGAAAATCGGTTGCCTATATGCCCCAAAACCGCTGGATCGATGGTTCGGTGCACGAGGATATCCCCAAGGAAAAGGTCAACCGCCTGCATAATGTGAACCACTACATCGTCAGCCAGACCAATCCACACGTGGTTCCGTTTTTGAACGAAAAAGTACAGTCTAAAGGCCTGTTGCCCTTCATCCAGGATGTGGTTCTGAAAGCGCCGATGGTCCAGGTAGAGCACTTCCTGGAACTGGTGCACCAGCACTTCGATGCGCCCGGGATAGGCGCCATGATCAAAAAAGCGCATGCTGTCGCGAGCCAGGCCTATAGTGGCGACATCACTGTCTACCCGGAAAAGCACCTGATGAATATCGGTAAAACCTTCACCAACTTTGAAGCCGCTGACGTGGAGAAGATGATACTTGCCGGGCGCCGGGCCACCTGGCCGAAAATTGAACGGATACGCAACACCACCCAGATCAGCCGGACCTTCGATGACTGCCTGCGGCGGATGAGCGAGCGCTATCGCTACGTCAGGCGGTAGGCCAGGAACTTGACCTCGTTGCCCTCACCGGGTTCATCCGGCACCCGCCTTGCCAGCAGGTAGGAAATGGCGGCCATGGCCGCACCGGCCAGGAACACAACGGTCGGCGAATAGAGCCAGACCATCCCGAAAGCAACGGGTATGACCACGGCTGCGATGTGATTGATGGTAAAAGACACCCCCGCCGTCGACGCAATATCAGCGGGATCGGCAATCTTCTGGAAGTAGCTTTTGATCGCGATCGCCATTGCGAAAAACAGGTGGTCGAGAATGTACAGGACAACCGCCATTTCAGCTGACTGGACAAAAGCGTAGCCGGTGAAGATCAGTATCAAGCCGATGTACTCCACCGTCAGGGCATTACGCTCACCGAAGCGCGAGATCAGGCGTCCGATTTTCGGCGCTGCCCATACGTTGATGACGTGATTGACCAGGAACAGCAGGGCAATATTGGCGGCTGAAAAACCAAACTTCTCAACCATCAGGAAGCCGGCGAATACGATAAAAATCTGCCTTCTTGCCCCGCTCATGAAAGTCAGTGCGTAGTAAAGCCAGTATCGCCTGCGCATGAGCAAGTGCTTTCGCTGGGGAACGATTTGTGGAAAACGGGGAAAGTAAAAACCGGCGAAAAGCACCAGCAACAACGCAACGCCTCCGGCAACCAGGTAAAGCGCCTGGTAGCCCACGCCAAGATAGTCCATACCCAGCCAGACAAGCGAAAATGCGAACAGGGCGGCCACCGAGGACGCGGCGGACAGGCGGCCCATCACTTCGGGCGTTCTTTCCTTTTTGATCCACTGCAGTGTCAGCGACTGCTGAACGGTATAAAAATAGTGGAAACCGATGGACATCAGGACTGTCGTGAAATACAGGCCGTACTCGCTCGGCATGAAGCCGGTCAGCGCCACACCGGCGCCAAGCAGGGCAATCGAGACCAGCGCGAATACCTGCTCGCGCAGAATCAACAGCACGAACACGGTGGTGAATGCCAGGAAGCCCGGAATCTCGCGAAGACTCTGCAGCATGCCTATTTCCCGCCCGGTAAAAGCAGCCGTTTCGATCGCGAAGTTATTCAGCAGAGCCTGCCAAACCGAAAAGGCCAGCGTGGCGGCGACACCCAGCAGGATCAGGAAGTATTCTGGTTTTCTGAACACGGCAAGGCCTGTAGCGGGTTGGTGGCCCGTCATTCTACAGGCAATGTGTCAGGCGTTCAGGCCGCGTCGGACATCAAGTCTGCATGAATGGCTTCCGCCGCCTTTTTACCCGCGCCGGCGGCCAGGATGACCGTAGCAGCGCCGGTAACCGCGTCACCACCCGCGTAGACACGGTGAACGGAGGTTTCCACCTGCCGTTCATCCACCAGCAGACCGCCCCAGGAATGCGTTTTCAGCCCCGGGGTTGCTTCCGACAGCATCGGATTTGGCTGTGTGCCAATGGACAGCACCACGTTATCGACCGGCAACACAAATTCCGAGCCTTCAACCGGCACCAGGCGTGCCCGGCCGGACTCATCGGGCTCACCCGGCTCCATGCGCATGCATTCAAGACCGGTCACCCAACCGTCTTCACCAAGCACTTCAACCGGTTTGGTCAACCAGTGGAATTCGACGCCCTCCTCGATCGCCCGCTGGTATTCTTCGACCCGGGCGGTCATTTCTTTTTCACCCTGCCGGTGTACCACCATCGCTGTTTCCGCCCCCAGGCGCAGAGCAGAGCGCACGGCGTCCATGGCGGTATAATCGCAGCCGATCACGGCCACGCGGCTGCCGACTTTCAG
>JARFQZ010000261.1 GCA_029287515.1 Lysobacterales bacterium | reverse complement strand
CTGCGCACCCGCAGTGACCGCTACGGTCTGGAAACAGGTATCGACACCACCAGGCTTTACCCGGCCAGCCGGGTCGTTACCGCGGTGACCGGCTCACGTGTGCAGCCCAACAAGGCCATCGTGGGCCGCAATGCGTTTGCCCACGAAGCAGGCATTCACCAGGACGGTGTTCTGAAACACGCGGAAACCTATGAAATCATGAAGCCCGAAACCGTCGGCGTTCCGGAAAACAGCCTGGTATTGGGAAAACACAGCGGCCGTCACGCATTCAGTGACCGGCTGCTGACCCTGGGGTTTTCGGTCAACAGGGAGCAAATGGAAGAACTGTTCGTAAAATTCAAAGCCCTGGCCGACCGTAAAAAGAGCGTTTACGACGAGGATATCGAGGCGCTGGTACTTGGTACCGAACAGACAGGACCCTGGAACCTGGACGCCATTTCGATTCACACTGAAGTCGAGGATACTGACCAGTCAGCCGAAGCCAGCCTCAAGCTGCGTTTCAACGGCCAGGCGCCCCGCATACATACCGGTCGCGGTGACGGCCCGGTAAACGCTATCGTCAACGCGATCCGCGGCATCATCGATGAAGAGCTGCACATGGAAGAATTCCAGGTCAGCGCCGTGTCCGGCGGCAGCGACGCTCAGGGCCGCGCCACGGTCCGGGCCACGATTGGCGCCAGCCGTTACCAGGGCACCGGCGTCTCCACCGATATCGTAGAGGCAGCGGCCCAGGCCATGGTCAGCATCATGAACCGGCATCATCAGCACCAGGGTAAAGACCTGACGGCTGAAAGAGTCGCGGCAGCCGTCTGAACCCGGAAGCGGAGAGTCATAAATGTCAGAACCCTCGCAGCCTGCCACGACCCTGTTTGAAAAAGTCTGGCAGCGCCACCTGGTCCGGGAGGAGTCCGCCCGGACCCCGGCAATCCTCTACATCGACCTGCAGTTACTGCACGAAGTCACCTCGCCCCAGGCTTTCGATGAATTGAAACGCCGTGGGCTCAAAGTGCGCAGGCCGGACCGTTGCCTGGCAACGATCGACCATTCGACACCGACGACGCCCCCCGATAGCGACGGCGTTTACCACTACCATACGCCGGAAGCGAAGGCACAGGTCGACATGCTGCATGTCAACTGCGCCGAAAACGGCATTGAGTTGCACGGCTGGGACAGCCCCCACCGTGGCATTGTGCATGTGATGGGGCCGGAGATGGGCGCTACCCAACCGGGCATGACCATCGTCTGCGGCGACAGTCATACCGCAACGCACGGCGCATTCGGCGCACTGGCTTTTGGCATCGGCACCACCGAGGTGGGCCATGTGCTGGCCACTCAATGCCTGTTGCAATCCAGGCCCAAAACGCTGGGGATCCGCATCGAAGGTTCGCTGAAAAAAGGTGTGGGCGCGAAAGACGTCATCCTGCACGTCATCGGCGCCATTGGCGTCGATGGCGGCACCGGCTCCGTTATAGAGTACTTCGGCTCGACGGTCAGTGCGATGGACATGGAAAGCCGCATGACGATGTGCAACATGTCGATCGAGTGCGGCGCAAAGGCTGGAATGGTGGCGCCCGATGAAACGACTTTCGCCTATCTCAAGGGACGCCCGCTGGCGCCCCGCGGAGAAGACTGGGCAGCAGCCGTGGAAGACTGGAAAACACTGAAAACCGATCCAGGCGCCCGATATGACCGGCTGGTTGAAATCGACGCCACCAAAATTGAGCCAAGCGTAACCTGGGGCATCAATCCCGGCATGGTCATTGCGATCGATGATGCCATTCCCTCGGGTGCAGACCACTCGACCCTCGATGCGCTCAATTACATGCAGTTCGAAGGCGGTTCGGAGATGGCCGGCCAGCCGGTCGATGTCGTATTCATCGGCAGCTGCACCAATTCACGCCTGCGCGATTTGCGAGAGGCTGCTGAACTGATGAAGGGCCGAAAGGTCGCAAGCGGCACCCGCATGCTGGTGGTACCCGGCTCCGAGGCGACACGCAAAGAGGCCGAAGCGGAAGGCCTGGACCGGATCTTCCTGCAAGCCGGTGCTGAGTGGCGCGAACCGGGTTGTTCGATGTGCCTGGCCATGAATGGCGACTCAGCCGGGCCCGGCGATCTCGTTGTCAGCACCAGCAACCGTAACTTCAAGGGCCGACAGGGCCGCGGAGCAAGGACCATACTGGCCAGCCCGCTGACTGCCGCAGCCAGCGCGATAGCGGGCCGCGTCACCAACCCGCTGGAATTCATGGAGGCGGAATCATGAGCCATCCGGGTGTCGTGGAATCAAGCACTTTTTGCCTTCCGGTGCATAACATAGACACCGACCAGATCATTCCAGGCCAGTTTCTGACCACCACCGAGCGTGAAGGCCTCGGCCGGTTCTGTTTTTACAGCTGGCGATTTGACGAGAGCGGCAACGAGCGTCCGGATAACCCTCTGAAAGCTTTTGATTCAGTAAGTCAGCAGGTGCTGGTAGCGGGCAGCAATTTTGGCTGTGGGTCATCCAGGGAGCATGCGCCCTGGGCCCTGCTGGATTTTGGATTCAGGGCGGTGATCAGCAGCCAGTTTGCGGACATTTTTCGTAACAATTCGCTGAAGAACGGCCTGTTACCGGTCCAGGTCGATGAGAGCGTGGCTGACCACCTGCTGGAAAACCCGGGCTTGTCGGTGCGGATCGACATCAGCTCCCATACGCTGTCGGTCGAGGGCCTCGGCGATATCGAATTTTCGCTGGATCCGTTTTCGGCTTACTGCCTGACCCGCGGTATCGACCAGCTGGATTTCCTGCTGGAGAACGAGCCCGAAATCACGGATTTTGAGCAGGGCTGAGGTTCTTTACTTTCTATTCCAGGCCGACAGGTACAGTTCCGCCGTGGCCAGGTCCTGGATCGGGTACTGCTGAAGCTCCGGGGTGTATTCCACCACGTCGCTGGTTCTGACGGCCGCCCGCCAGGGCTCAAAACCCAGCTCGCGCAGCTGGCGCTCAAAAGCCGGAACCTTTATGGGGTTAAGCTCGGTATACCACTGCCAGTATTCTTCAGGAGTGGCAATGTGCCCTGCCCGGTCCATTCTGCGCGGCTGCCCGGCAAGCACCGCCTCTTTCAGTTCCTGTTCCGGCATTTTCAGGTGAACAAACGGATCCTCGAAGAATTCCCCGAGGTGGTTGCCCAGGGCGCCAAAGTATAGACCCGGGTGAACAAAAAACAGGCCCCCGTTTTTCAGCACCCGGCGTATCTCATCCAGTGCCCTCTCATAGCCGCCGGCAATATGTTCCAGCGAACCCCAGGAGATCACCACGTCGAAATAGTCATCGGGGTACGGTATGGAATTGCCGTCTTCTTCCCGGAACTGCAGGCGCGGATCATCGATTACCTCCCCAGGAAGATGGTGTTCCCGGACGATTTCCGGCAGCCTTTTGAACCCGCCGAACGGGTCGATCCCCACGAGTTCTTCAGGTTGCGTGCGCAGGAATACGCCCAGGTCAATGATCCCGTCCCCGCATCCCACGTCCAGGATACGGCCCTTGAGTAACGGGTGTTTTTTCAGCAGAAAATCCGTCACGACCAGTGCGGCATGATCGAAATGCCTGAAAAACCAGTTCTCGTATCCCTGGCTCCAGGCCAGCTTTTCGACAGGCGCGGTACCAGGTGCGGATTCCACTGTCCACGCGGCCTGGCCAAGGCCTTTCGACGAGATTGTTCCGGGGTTTTCAAACATGATCGAATGCTCATCCGTTATCCCTGGCACCCGGCCTGATTCCACCACGGCTACCATTTGCAAACGGAAACTGCCTTCCGGAATCTGCAGGTCGTGCAGGTGGCACCGCAAGTGGTATTCACCCCGCGGCAGCCAGGCAACGGCAAAAGCCGATGACAGATCGCAGCGGTATATCGGATCGCCACCATCTGGTGAAATCACCTGCACCTGCACATCCGGTGCAAAAGCGATTGCAGCGCCCTGTTTCAACGTGGCGCTGACACAAGGCGGCTCCCCGGGCAAATATTCAAGGCTTTCAATTTTCATGGAGTTCGATACTCGTGGGTCAGCCCCCAATCATACCCAGTCCGCCGATTGACATCATCAGATTGCTATGGTCGAATGAAAAAAACCAAAAAGGCCCGCGCTAAAATTGGCGCGGGTTTTTTGTTTAAGCCCCGAATAGCGAATGAGAAGCGATAACCCGGCGATGAGTGATCCTTCAAACAACCAGAAAAGCCGTTCTTTCCGCGTTACCGGCCTGCCTGGCGACGGCATAGGCCCCGAAGTCTATGAATCCGCCTGCAGCGTATTGTCCGCAATGGAAGAAACCCATGGCCTCCAGGTGAAGCTGGATGAGCAATTGATTGGCGGTGCGGCGATTGACGCAACCGGCGACCCCCTGCCTGCCGAAACCATCGAGGCTTGCAGAAACTCCGATGCTGCTCTGCTGGGTGCGGTAGGCGGTCCCCAATGGGACGGCAACCCGGCACACCGGCGACCGGAACTCGGCCTGCTTCGCATCAGGGCCGAATTTAACCTGTTCTGCAATCTACGCCCGATCGTGACCCACCCTTCCCTGCACGGCTTTTCACCACTGAGAGAGGACCGGCTGAACCACGTCGACCTGATGATCGTCAGGGAACTGACCGGCGGCAGCTATTTCGGAAAAAAATGGCGTAACGACGATGAAGCCGAAGACGTATGCCGCTACACGAGGGAGGAAGTAGCGCGGGTGACCCGCGCCGCGGGACAGATCGCGCAGTGCCGCGATAAGCGGATTACCCTCGTGGATAAAGCCAACGTCCTTGAAACTTCGCGCCTGTGGCGGGCCGTTGCCAGCCAGGTCATCGAAGAAGAATTTCCTGATGTTCAAATGGAAAACATGTACGTCGATGCAGCTGCGATGCACCTGCTGACACGGCCGGCGGATTTTGACGTGATGCTCACTGAAAACCTGTTCGGGGATATTCTTTCCGACGAGGCGTCGATGCTTTGCGGTTCATTGGGACTGCTGCCGTCGGCATCGCTCAATGATGAACAATTCGGGCTGTACGAACCCGTTCACGGTTCGGCGCCTGACATTGCGGGCCAGGGGAAGGCCAATCCTTATGCCATGTTGCTGTCCGTGGCGATGATGTTGCGCCATTCGCTTGGCTGTCACGGGGAAGCCGTGGCGCTGGAGGAGTGCATCCACGAATGCTGGAACGAAGGCATACTGACGAAAGACCTCAGGGAAGACGGTTACTCCACTACTGAAGTCACGGCAGCGGTCCGCGAGAAACTGGTGGCGCACTCAAAATCATGAACGAATCATCGCGTTCACTGTTCGATGAATACATGCCGCGCATCATGCAATGCCGGCTGGACGACCTCGTGTTGCAGACTCCCGTACAGGCCATGCCTGAGCTGTCCGAACGGCTGGGTGTGAAAATCCTGGTCAAGCGTGAAGACCTGCAGCCGGTGTTCTCATTCAAACTGCGGGGCGCCTACGCCAAGATGCAGACCCTGACAACGGCGGAAAAAGAGCGCGGTATCGTCTGCGCTTCTGCGGGCAACCATGCCCAGGGCGTGGCGATGGCGGCGCAGCACATGGGTATAGATGCCCTCGTTGTCATGCCCGCCATCACTCCGGACATCAAGATCAACGCGGTCAAAAAACTGGGCGCCACCATTGTGATCCACGGTGATGATTTCGACACGGCCTGTGAAAAGGCGCTGGAACTGGCGAAGGAGAGTGGACGGATTTTCATCCACCCTTACGACGATCCTGACGTGATCACCGGGCAGGCGACGATCGCACTGGAATTGTTTCGCCAGACCCATGCGCCGATCGACTACCTGTTTATCTGTGTCGGGGGTGGCGGCCTGGCTGCCGGTATTGCGCTGGTCAGTAAGTACCTGCACCCTGAAACAAGGCTGATCGGCGTGGAAGCAGAAGAATCAGCTTCGATGAAAGCGGCCTTCGACGCCGGCGAGCCGGTGACCCTCGAACGGATTGGGCACTTCGCCGAAGGCGTCGCTGTAAGGCGTGCGGGCAATCTGACCTTCGATATCTGCTCACGCCTGCTGGATGACATTATCACGGTGGATAATGACGAGATTTGCGCGGCCGTCCAGGACGTATACGAAGATACCCGTGCGATCGCCGAACCCGCCGGAGTTCTCGGCATCGCCGGCTTGAAAAAATTCTTCATGGACAGGCCGGGCTGTGAAGGCAACGCGGCTGCTATCCTGTCAGGCGCCAACGTCAACTTCGCTCGCTTGCGCCATATCGCCGAGCGCGCTGCCGTGGGCGAGGAACAGGAAGCTCTGCTGGGGGTTACCATCCCCGAGCGGCCTGGAAGTTTCCTCGATTTTTGCGAAACCGTGGGCGCAAGGGGCATCACTGAATTCAATTACCGTTTCGCCGACAAGAGCGACGCGCACATTTTCGTCGGCATCGCCCTTAAGCATGGCCTGCCTGAAAAGCGTGAAATCATCGGCACACTGCGGGATCACGGATTCACGGTCACCGACCTGTCAGACAACGCCATGGCGAGACTGCATATTCGCCATATGGTCGGGGGGCGCGCCAATGTGCCGGATGAAAAAATTCTCCGGTTCCAGTTTCCGGAGCGCCCGGGCGCCCTGTTGCAGTTTTTGCGCGGCATGAAAAGCGACTGGAATATCAGCCTTTTCCACTACCGCAACTACGGTTCGGAATACGGCCGCGTGCTGATGGGCATCCAGGTGCCGCCGCATGACCAGGAACGCTTCAACGAGTTCCTGCGGGATACCGGGTACAACTACACCCTGGAGGCTGACAACGCCGCCTACGCGATGTTCGTCGGCCCGGGCTGATCCGGCTCAGGGCCCCTGCATGGCTTTTGCCGCCTGGCTGCCGGCCGTTCCCAGCGTCAGCATCGTCATGCCGGCGAACAGCAGGCGCACGCCCACCAGGATACCAATCGCCCAGACACCCGAAACCGGCCAGCCCTTCAGGATCATCCAGCCCAGCGCAATGGTGACCGCCCCATTGAAAGTCATCCAGCCCCAGCCGGGATCAGGTTTCACATTGAACGCAACGATCATTGTGACGACCCCGTCGGCGAGAAAATACATTCCCAGCAGCAAGGTCAGGTTGGCCAGCGCAATGCCCGGCTGACTCAGGGCGGATACGCCCACCAGCACCGTCAAAAGACCGAACAGGCTCTTCAGGACTCCTTTACCCAGTGACGGGGCCTGGAACGCAAAAAACGTCATCGATGCACCGGCCACCAGCAGGATGATTCCCACCATGATGGCTACTGCCAGCCCGGAAACCAGGGGTGAA
>JARFQZ010000215.1 GCA_029287515.1 Lysobacterales bacterium | reverse complement strand
TCGAGGGCGTTTCGTACGGTTTGGATCAGCCGGGGCTTATCCCGGTTGAGGGTGCCTTTCAGCACCAGGTAGTTCGAGGCGTGGTCGCTTCGGAAGATGGTGTTTTCCAGTTCCAGCGTGTCGAGCAGCCAGTACATTTCCTGGAACAGGCCGTGCTGGCCCAGCGCCTCGAACTCTCCCTGGAAGCCTTGCTGGTACCGGTCGGTACCCGCCGGGAAACTCACGACCAGTGTCGACAGGTAGTCCGGTTGCGCCGCGTTCATCAATCGGGCCGAGTTGACGGCATGCTGCTCGCTGTACTTCACGCCGCCCATCCCGTTGAGAATCATCACCGAGCTTTTTGCGCCGGCCGCCTTGATTTTCCCCAGTGCCGACAACGAAGTTTCGAAGGTTTCACCCTTGTTGACCCGTTCGAGCACCAGGTCATCTCCGGACTCGCAACCAACGTAATACAATCTCAGGCCGAGCGCCGCCAGTTCAGCCAGTTGACCAGCCGTCTTATTCTTCAGGTTCCGGGGCAGGCAATAGGATGAAACACGCTGCACACCTGGCAGAAAGCGGTTGACGGCCTGCAGGATCATCTTCAACCGCCGGATGGACAACGTCATGGCATCACCATCGGCAAGGAACACCCGGCGAACCGCGGCGCCGGAGCGGGCGACGGCTTCGAGTTCCTGTTCAATCTCGGCCTGGGGTTTCAGCCGGAATTGTTTTTGCGGCTGCGTATACATTTCGCAAAAGGTGCAGCGGTTCCAGGAGCAGCCGTTGGTCACCTGCAGGATCAGGCTGCGTGCTTCCGAGGGAGGCCGAAAGACCGGTTCGATATATGGTAACTGGATCATGACGTAAGAATTTTAATCTATTTGAACCCGGCGGGGTCTGTTAAGGTCACAGATAGCAGGGCGGGAAGTTCTGCCCCTGTAAACCTCTGGACTGGGGAAACACATCAATGAAAAACTGGCTGATTGTTGCAATTCTGGTCGTGCTCGCCGCCGGCGCGTATTTCTATTTCAGTGGGTCCAGGCAAGCAGAGCCGCCTGCCGTTGTCTCATCCAGCCTCCCCGATCGCCAACCGCAGCCCGAACCGGAACCAGAACCCTCGCCCGAGGTCACGGCGCCGGAACCTGAGCCGGACGATACAGAGCAAAGTGTTCTGGAAGCGCCCCCCGTGCCCGCAGTCGATGAGATTCCATTGCCCATGCTGTCGGACAGCGATCCGGTTGTTTTGGAGAATCTCGGTGAAATGGTCGGGGAGCCCGCCGTCATCCGGTATGTCGTCAGCGACAATGTCATTTCACGAATCGTGGCGACGGTTGATACCCTCGGCAGCCGCCAAATCCCGGGGGTGGTCCAGGCAGTCAACGGACCGGCAACCAATTTCGCTGCTTCACCGCTCGAGCAACCGGATCAGATCATCCGCAATGAAGAAGGTGATGAGATTCCGCAATTCATCATCAACCCGGCCAATTACGAGAGGTATACGCCATACGTTGAGTTGTTCGAGGCGGTCGATGCTTCGGACTGGGTCCAGGCCTATCGCGATTATTATCCCTTGTTCCTCGAGGCTTACCGGCAAATGGGCTATTCCGAGGGAAACTTCAACGACCGGCTGATGGTCATTGTCGATGAGCTGCTTGCCACACCGGTCGTCCCTGACCCGGTAGAGCTGATGAAACCCGAAGCCTATTACCTGTTTACAGATGAGAAACTTGAAGCGCTGACCGCAGGACAGAAAATCATGTTGCGAATGGGTAGCGAGAATGCGGAGCGAGTAAAAGACAAGCTTCGGGAGATCAGGGCCCTGCTCTGATGTTCGGGACGCAACAGACCATTGCCGCCGGAAGCGGCATTGGTTTCAGCGGACAACTCCTACCGGTCGCCGCTGTTTAGCAATCGAATTTCCTTATTCGTAAACCCAGCGTGAATATTCCTTACCGGCACTGATGACACTGTGCGGTAATTTTTCCATCAGGTGCTGAAAATCCTCTCCCTTGAGGTGGATCAGGTGCTCATGGTCTCCTGCCTCGATATAGATATCGGAGGCGTGCCTGAGCTGATCATCCCAGATGACTTTCAGGCCGTAGGCGTTACTGAGGGCCGGAACCGCGCCGGTATCGCAGTCTTTGAACAGCTTTTTCAGCTCGGGTTCGGTAGCCAGTTTCAGGTCACGCTGCAACTCCTCGTTCACCCATCCCAGGTTCAGGCGGTTATTTGAGGGAAGAACGCTGACGATGTAGCCGGCGTTATCCTCCAGGACCACTGCTTTGGCCATTTGATGTGCGGGAACATGGGCGGATTTGGCGGAGTCGACGGCAGACTCTGTATGGGGGTGTTCCACGGTGTCGTAGTCGACATCGTGGCCTTCCAGGTAGGATTTAAGGGTAATTGCAATTGCCATTACTGCTTCCTCGACTATCCAGGTTCAGATTCTTGCCAGTACGCTGCGGAACCTGCTAATTGCCGGAATCCGCATGACTAAGCATAGTCTCCTGAGAAATTTTTTCAGCGATTCAGGTCAATTACACGGAGTTTCGCGGCGCTCTCACACTTTTGTTATGAAGCATTTAAGGGGTTAGTCTATGCGACCATGAATCCCTACATATTCCTTGCGGCGGTGATCGTGGTCATCGTGCTGGCGCTT
>JARFQZ010000025.1 GCA_029287515.1 Lysobacterales bacterium | reverse complement strand
GCGCGATGTCATCATAAACCGTGTTCCAGGAAGGCTGGCCTGACGACGACGGCTTTTGCCGGCGAGTAACGGTCAAACAGGTTAAGAAGGCGGGCGGCCTCGGCATCATCTCCTTCAACCACAATGTCACCGTCGCCGATCAACTGCTCTGGAGTTGTCTGGCTCAGGTAAACCTTCGCCCAGGTTTCGCCAGACATTTTCAGGGTGATGTCCGGCTTCTGGCCGTAATCGTCCGCATTCGGTACAAATTCGGCAATGGCACGGCGAATATCCAGGCCCGCAGTGGCGCCATCGGCGAAGTCGAAGCGTACGAAGCTTCTGGTCTGGTCGCTTTTCGCTGGGTCAATCCGGACCCGCATGAAGTCCACATACTTGACCGGGTCTGCAGCAATGGCCGCCGGTGGCGGTGGAATAAGTCGCGCTATGGTGGTCTTGCCCTCAAGCGCGAGTGCCTGGGACATCAGGTGAGCCCGATCATTGGCTCCGGTAGATACATAGGCCATCTGGCGTAACGCGTCGGCTTTTAGCTGGCGAGCATCCTTGTCCTGGTCATCGAGAAGGTAAAGCTGGTTTGCCAGCTGCGCAGCCCAGGCATACTCTTTTTTATCCATGGCGGCGGAGGCGGCCTCGAGCACTTTTTCGCGACCACCTATAAGTGGCACCAGGCGGCGCGCTTCATCGCGCGGCGTAAGCGGTTTGAGATGGGCCGCATCGTTGTCGTACCAACCAACCGTCTGGTAATAGATCGCAGGTGGGTACGACGAAACCTCCCCGTAAGCCTGCAAATTAATGGGCGCTTCATCCAGATATTCGGGGAACGTCACGAAGTAACGCAATTCATCGGGTCCCATGCCAGCCAGGATTCCGCGCAGTGTCTGGTCGAGAACGAAGCTGGCACCATCCAGATAGTCTACCAGTGTCTGACGGATTTTCTCCTTCCCAACCAAAGGCCGGGAACCACCAGAAAGCAATATTTCAGCATTGAGGTCGCGATTAAATTTCAATCCTTCAATCCATTCCCTGGGATCTCTGAACACATCTCCGCGCAAGGAGTAAAGCTGGGGTGGAGCCGACCACAGCAGGGTGGTAAACAGAATCTTGCGTTCCGGCATCCAGACGGTGGTATGTACCTTGTCGTCTGAGCCGTACTTGGTGAAAAACTGCATCTTGACACCCAGTACCGTCATTTCCTGCCCGTCCTCCACCGGTGTGTTGACCGGAAGAAATGCAGACGTAATTTCGGTGAGGTTGGTCGGCACCACGTAGGCATCCGGTCCTTCTTTGGGCATATAGGCATTGAACTGGGTCAAGACACGGGCGGTCAGAACAGGGCTCACCTCCGGGTAGAATGACGGCGCACCGCCCGCCGCCAGGTTACTGGCGACAACGTCATTGAGTCCCGGATGCCCGATGGTCATGACATTCTCGTTGCCCTCGGCAATGACGCCGGCTCCCATTACCGTATGTGAGTGACCATAAATAATCACCTTGATGGGCTTTTGCGTAAACGTGCGAATCGCTTCCAGCATGAGTTCGCCATCGTGAACCGTATCACCGGTATCGAACGCGATAAGCCCTTCATCCGTCTCGATGATGCTCATCGGCGCGAGCCCGTAACCACCGAGCTGCCAGACGCCTTCGGCCAGCTTTTCGATCGTCGGCTGGATAAAGTTGAAGTCGCTGACGCGGTCCAGCAATTTCTTGTTGGCGATGGCGCCGTTGGGGGCCTCGACCAGCTCCACGGGCGCACCCATGTAGGCGCTGGACTCGGCTGATTGGGCGTAACAGTTGCCGTAAAAATTCAGGCCGAAAATTGCAATAATCACGCCGCGACAGGCGCCAGATATAAACGAAGTTTTCATGGCAATATTCCTCCTTAGCTCCAATAGTAAAATAATATTTGCACGGCCTGCGGGCCTACCAGGGCAGTTTCACCACGGGGGACACACTGAACCTCAGCTGGTAATCCGGGCCGAAGGTGTCCGGGCTCTCAACGTAGTGCCAATACTGCAGACCAAACTTCCAGGGGCGCCCGCCGAAGATCATGGTTCTGGATACGCCTATACCCAGCGGCAAGGTCCACTTGTCGTCACCGCGGGCTTCATGGTTATAGGCGAATGTCGGGGAGCTGTTGACCTGCCAGCCGTCAGCAAAATTGATGGCATAGAAATACTGGCCACCGGTAATACTCGTGTCGTAATCATCTTCGCCTGCCACATCCCACTGGTGGCTCACCAGAATACCGGCCACTCCCCGGGGCCTGATTATCGCCAGCGCCACCTCCGGCCCCAGCAACCACTGGTCCAGCCCCAGCGCATCATCGGTTGCCGTCGGGAAGGTTCCCGCCAGGCCGCCCAGTACGACATATCCTCCGGGCAGGGTTTTGGCGTAGGAGGCGTCGAAAGAAATATCGCCCAGTTCGACGCCTTTCGAATCGAAGCCGCCGGTGGATTCTGGCACATCCTGGTCAAATATGACCGGGATGGCGGGGCGGACAAACAGGTTGGAGGTATCGCTCAGGGGGTAGGGCAGCGAGGGCTGAAACACCATGCGCAGTGCTTCGGCATCCCCTGCTTCCGGAAGATCGCCGTCGTAGGCGATGTAGTCGAACTGGGCGTTCATGCTGCCCAGGGTCGTATTGGGATTGGAGAGCTGGGCAGCGATTTCCGATGCGGAGGGGGCGCCCATACCGCCAACTTCCCCGGGCACATTCTCCCGGGCGAACTGGCGGGTTTTTCCGTCCACGGCACGGAAGATGAACATTTCACCCGATTCGATATGACGCGCGCGAAATTCCAGCGCGTCATCGAGGTTTTGCTCGAAGGTGTAGCAGTTAGTCTGTCCCTCCTCGGACGTATAACACACCTGGTCATCGCCCTTCACCTCCCAGGTGCGCGGGAAGGTCTCGTTCCAGGCCCTGATTTCAGCCGTACCATCTGGATGGTAGGCGCCGACAGCCGTCACGCCAGGGCGTATCTGGATGTCCACTGTGGCTCCCGACACGAATGCCTGCAGCCGCTCGGCACCGGTCAATGGCTGCCAGTTATCGGCCAACGCGATCTGTGAGGCAAGACAGGCGGTTAGCAGCAGTAATACTTTTACCGTTCGGAAAGGGTGCCTCACTCTTCTTCCTTGCTCACCTCAGCCGGGGGATATCCCTTGCGGTCGTAGGCTCCGAACAATTCCGGGTCGAGGCCCTTGCGATCGAAGATGCCTTTCAGCGCGATGTTGGCGATCTGCGGGCCGTCCCCGGTCATGGTCACCCACATAATGTGATCAACGTTACCAGGTCCCTCGTGGTGAAAAGAGGCGCCGGCCGGTCCCATCGTGATGTGCTCATGGCCATCGATCAGGTCATAGTCATAGTAATGCAGGTGCCCTGCGAGAAACGTGTGCCTGCGGTCCTTGAGCATGCCCTGGATCTTCTTGAAGCTGTCCGATGGATTTTCCCAGGCCGGCTCATGCAGAAACAGGAAGGTCCAGCGCACGTCTGGATACTTCGCCAGTGTGTCCTTGACGTAGGCCAACTGATCATCGCTGAATTCGACGGGCTTGACGAGTGCAGCTATGACCGCCTCGTCCGACATGAACTCTGCCAGCATGGCTTGCGCCTTCGGGGGGTCTTCCACCTGCAACCTGTTGTACAGCTCGAGTTTATCCTTGATGCCCTCGGGGGCCTCGCGAGGCGGATCCTCACTGTCCAGGACTACAAACAGGGTATCGTTGTAAGCGAAGTGATAGAAAGTGGCGCCGTGCCTCTTCCGCCACACCTCTTGTGCAACATTGTTCGCAATATCGTGGTTGCCCGGTACACGGAAGAAGGGCATATCGAGTTCTGCAAGTATGGCGTCGACTTCATCCCACTCGGCGTTCAGTTCCGCCTTGTCGTCGCTATAGCCTTCGATCATGTCGCCGACATTGATGACGAAATCCGGCTGCAGAAGGTTGAGCTGGCCCATGGCAAGCTTGAAAGTGTGCTCCTGATTGGCCCCTCCGGTACGGTCGCCGATCACGGCAAATTGGAATTCTTCCGAATCGTTCTGAAACTCCGCTGAAGTCCAGGGTTTTGCGTCAGGGAGGGCCTCCTGATCGTAGCTGAACGTGTCGGCAAATCTGTTGCTCGTGGCCAGGACGCTGCCTGCCAGCACCAGGTAGCTGAATTACGATAATGAATAACCCTTACACATGCTCTTCTCCCTTTCGTTACTTTTCATGTCAGCACCTCTGACA
>JARFQZ010000019.1 GCA_029287515.1 Lysobacterales bacterium | reverse complement strand
TTGAGCCCTTTTTCCTTTACCCACAGCTGGAGGTTGACCAGTTCGCCCTGTAATCTCTCGAGCTCTTTTTCGTAAACCTTGTCCGAAATCTTTCCGGGTTTTTCCTCTTTGTCCTTTCCCATTTGACTGTCTCCGGCTTGCTGTGTTTTTTTACGTTACATCAAGCCTCCGATCACGTACAAACAAATCACCAGACCAGTGTCTGCATTGAATGCGCTGGAATCACCAGCTGGATCTCGCTCGATTCGACGATGAAATTGTAGGGGATCTCCATATCGCTCTGGTTCATGACGATGGTGGCTACGGAGTCGTCGGGATTGATGAACGAGGTGGCGAGCAAGTGGCTGCGGCTGGTCGTGGTGCTCAACATTCGCGCGCCCGGGCGGACAAACTTCGAGAAATGCCCGATGTAGTAATAGGTCGGGGTGTAAATCAGTTCGCCGGTTTCCGTGTCACCGTGCACAGGCGCAAAGCAGAAATTCCCCACGTGGTTCGGGCCGCCGTTCTGGTCCAGCAGAATGTTCCAGTCGGTCCAGGCCACGGTCCCGGCGTTGAAATCATTGATCATCGAGCGGCCATATCTCTCCGCGTTCGGCCAGTATTGGTAGCGATCTGCTGAGAATTTTTCATTGGTTCCCTCGGTGAAAATCAGTTTCTTGTCGGGAAAAGACCGCGCCACGTTACGCAGGTTTTCATGCATGGTTTCGCCGCCGGCCCAGGTTTCGTACCAGTGAAACCCGATCCCCCAGGCGTACTTCGCTGCTTCGGGATCCTCGAATATCGTGTTGGCACGGTGGCTGATCAGGTCACGGTTGTGGTCCCAGACGATAATTTTCTTGTCGCCAAGGCCTTCATTCGCCATGGTCGGCCCCAGGTGGTCACGCAGGAAATCCCGTTCTTCCCCGGCACTGTAGATCGACGATTCCCAGATCTGGACCGCCATCGGCTCATTCTGGATGGTAATGCCCCAGATCGGGATGCCTTCCGCTTCGTAGGCCTTGATGAACAGCGTGTAGTATTTTGCCCAGGCAGCGCGGAATTCCGGCAGCAGTTTGCCGCCATTGAGCATGTTGTTGTTGTCTTTCATGAATGCCGGCGGGCTCCAGGGGCTGGCGTAAAGCGGCAGTTTACCCCCCGCGGCTTCAATGGCTTTCTTGATCAGTGGAATTCGATATTGGCGGTCGTGATCGATGGAGAAGGTTTCCAGGCTGGCATCGCCCTCTTCGATATAGGTGTAACTGCCGCTTGAAAAATCCGCGCTGTGGATAGTGGTTCGGGCCAGCGTATAGCCGATGCCTTCCTTGGGATCATAATAAGCACGCAGCAGTTCAGCCTGCTTTTCTTCTGGCAGCCGGGCAAAGACTTCGGCGCTGGCGTCCGTAATGGCGCCGCCAATACCGAGAAACTCCTGGAACCGCTTGTTGGGGTTCACAAATACTGAAACTTCGCCCTCAGTAGGCTGGTCGCCGGGGCTAAAGCGGTGCGTACCGGAGAGCGCCAGGCGCTGTTCAGTTTCGCTGGCAGTAAGGTAGACGCTTAATGTTCTGCCTTCAGTGTAGGCATCGGCCTGCGTTTCCGCCGAAAAACAATCGGTGGTGAGGGCCAACAGGAAAAAAGGAAACAACTTCGTGGAAAGTGATATTGGCTTGATGATTCGATTCATATTCGTTCCGATTGAGTTAGTGTCCGCGATACCGCTGCAACCGCCCGACCCTGGCCACGCCATGGTACGCGATGCGGTGGATAAGTAGTATATTCTGGCTGTCACGCAACGCGAATTGCTTTCACTTCCACGGACTTTAAAAACATGATCAAACTGCACCAGACTTCATATATCGCCGGCGACTGGGTCAGCCCCGACGGCGCCGAATTTCAATCGAAGAACCCAGTAACCGGGGAAACCCTGCAAACCTACAGGAGTTGTGGGCCCGCGGAAACAGAGGCCGCCATGGCAGCCGCGCATGCTTCATTCGCCGAGTACCGGCGGTGCGACAAGGACCAGATCGTGAAATTCCTTAATACCGTTGCGGATGAAATCGAGGCGCTCGGTGACCAGTTGCTCGAGACTGCAGATGCTGAAACCGGTCTGGGCCTGGTCCGGCTGACTGGCGAGCGCGGCCGCACTTGCGGTCAGATCAGGGCGTTTGCTGCTATCGTCGATGAAGGCCACTGGGTACAGGCAAGCATCGATACGGCACTGCCGGACCGGTCACCGTTACCGAAACCCGATTTGCGGCGCATGATGATCCCGATTGGCCCGGTCGTCGTATTCGGTGCGTCCAATTTCCCGTTTGCTTTCGGTTCGGTGGGTGGCGACACCGCTTCGGCGCTGGCCGCGGGTAACCCCGTTGTCGTCAAGGGTCATCCCTCGCATCCGGCGACCAGCGAGTTGTTCGCCCATGCGATGGACCGGGCGATTAACCGCACCGGCATGCCCAGCGGGCTGTTCTCCCTGTTGCAGGGTTGCACAAACGAGCTGGGTGGCGATCTTGTCAGGCACGAGATGACCCAGGCCGTCGGATTTACCGGCTCATTGGCAGGTGGCCGTGCGTTGATGGACATCGCCGCTGCGCGCCCCAGGCCGATCCCGGTCTACGCCGAGATGGGCAGTATCAACCCTGTGTTTATTGCCGAAGACGCGCTGGCCAGCCGTGGTGAGGAAATCGCCGCGGGACTGGTTGCCTCGGTCACGATGGGGACCGGGCAATTTTGTACATCACCCGGTGTTGTGGTCACTACCGCGAATACAGAATTTGAGCAGGCATTTGCAACGGGATTGAGCGAGGCGGCAAGAGGTGTGCTGCTCAATGAAAAAATTGGCCAGTCATTGCAAGCGGCGATCACTGCGGTGACTAGCCGGGACGACGTGGAATGGCTCAATCCGGTTGATATCAGCGAAATCGAAGTGCTGACGCCACCCAACTGTGTGCTGAAAACGACGGCCGCATCGTTCCTGGCCGACCAGGCATTACAGGAAGAAATTTTCGGTCCGGTCAGCCTGATCGTGGAATGCGATTGCCCGGCGGAGATGAGAAAAGTTGCCGCTGGCCTGGAGGGCAACCTGACTGCAACTGTGCACGCCACGAAAAAAGACCGGGAACAACTTGCTGAACTCGTCGAACTTCTTGAGGGATCCGTTGGCCGCGTGATTTACAACGGATTCCCGACCGGCGTGGAAGTGTGCCCTTCACAGCAGCATGGCGGCCCTTACCCGGCTTCTTCCGCATCGGCGACCACCAGTGTCGGGGCCGATGCGATGGTCCGGTTCGCCCGCTTTGTCGCCTACCAGGACATGCCGGACGAGTTGTTGCCGCCCGCCTTGCAAAACAGCAATCCCTACCAGCTGCTGCGCAGGCTCGACGGGGTATTCAGCGACTCGGCCATTGGCCCGGATGCAGAGCGAGCGTGATCAAGAACCCCATCATCCGGGGTTTTAATCCCGACCCCAATATTGTCCGGGTCGAAGACGATTATTACGTGGTGACTTCGACGTTCGAGTGGTTTCCGGGCTACCAGATTCATCATTCCCGGGACCTGAAAAACTGGCGTCTACTGGGCCGCCCGCTGGACCGCGTGTCGCAACTGGACATGGCGGGTATACCCGATTCATGCGGCGTCTGGGCGCCCTGCCTGACTCATCATGAGGGTGTTTTTTACCTGATCTACGCCAATGTGCGTCGTTTCGACGGGCCGTGGAAGGACACGCCCAACTACCTGGTGACCGCGACCGACATCAATGGTCCCTGGTCCGAGCCGGTGTTTCTCAATTCCAGCGGGTTCGATGCTTCCATGTTCCACGACGATGATGGAAAAAGCTGGCTGGTCAACATGGTTGTCGATCACCGATACGACCGGTTTTTCGGCGGTATCGTGCTGCAGGAGTACTGCCGGAAAACCCGGCAACTGGTGGGTGACATCCACGCTATCTTCGAAGGCTCCGAGCGGGGGCTGACCGAGGGGCCGCATATCTATAAGCGCAATGGCTATTACTACCTGCTCACTGCGGAGGGCGGCACGGGTTACGATCATTGCATGACATTGGCTCGGTCCCGTGAATTGACCGGGTCCTATGAAGTACATCCACAGAACCCTATCATTTCCTCGCGCGACTACCCGGATGCCTTTCTGCAGCGCGCCGGCCACGGGGACATTGTTGAAACGCAGAACGGTGACTGGTATGCGGTTTTCCTGGTCGGGCGCCCGTTGACGGAGCGTGGGCGCTGCATCACCGGCCGCGAGTCGGCCATAGAAAAGATGGAGTGGCGGGACGAGGGTTGGCTTTACCTGGCCTGCGGTGGCCGCAAGCCCCGACCGGAAGTTGAGGAACCGGGTCTGCCCGAGCACCTGTTCCCGGAGCAGCCTGCCCGCCTGGAATTCGACGAGGAGGCCATCGACATCAATTTCCAGGCGCTTCGGATTCCGATGACGCCGGACTGGGTTAACCAGACGGAGCGTCCCGGTTTCATGCGGCTTTATGGCCGGGAATCATTGTCATCCTGTTTCAAACAGAGCCTGGTGGCGCGCAGGGTGCAGGAGCATCACGTGCTCGTATCGACCTGCGTGGAATTCGAGCCGGACAATTTTCAGCAGATGGCCGGCCTGGTCTGCTATTACAACACCTACTACTTTCACTACCTGTACCTGCACGGGGATGACCTGGGCGGGGACAAAAACCGTAAATTTCTCAACCTGATCAGCAGTGACCGTGTTGCCTACGATTTCCCGGTGGATGCTCCGGTAGATGTCACTGGCGTTGACCGGCTGTACCT
>JARFQZ010000018.1 GCA_029287515.1 Lysobacterales bacterium | reverse complement strand
TGGCCGGTTTTGCCCCTTGCCGGCCTCATCAATACTCGGTATTCGGGCTGCATTGGACGGCAGGTTACCGCCCTAACTCGGTACTACAGAGAACTCTTATATTAGAACTCCCGAAAGGAGAATAAGCGACCCAATATAGTTACTCCGTTTCACTCTCTGTGATACTGGACACAGCTGGCAGGTAGCTGTCAGTGAGAGCAGGAAATGTCATCTTCGAGCCACTGGACCATCGCACGATTCGCCAGCCCTGGCGCCGACGCCCGGTCGCAGGAAGATCGACAGCCGCCTGTTACGTGGGCGATCCGCGAGATAGTGATTCCATCGAACGAAAAGCAGGTTTATATTCTATTCCCACAGTCGATGTCGCGGCGACTCCGCGGCACCAGCCATGGAAGCAGCCATGATCCAGATAAACCTGAAAATCAACGGTAGCATCCATACCCTGGATGTCCCGCCGGAGATGCCCCTTCTGTGGGCATTGAGAGACAAGCTGAACCTGGTGGGCACCAAATACAGCTGCGGTATCGGGAATTGCGGCAGTTGCACCGTACTCGTCAACGGAAACCCGCTGCACGCTTGTGCGGTTCCGGCCAGCGCCATGGCGGGGAAGGAGATCATCACCATCGAGGGGTTGTCGCCGGACGGAAGCCACCCCGTCCAGAAAGCCTGGAATGACGAAGACGTACCGCAGTGCGGATATTGCCAGGCCGGGCAAATACTGACCGCGGTGGCGCTCTTAGCGCGCAATCCTGCCCCGAGTGATGAGGATATCGACGTCGCCATGTCAGGCAACCTGTGCCGTTGTGGCACTTATCCCCGCATCCGCAAGGCGATCAAGCGGGCCGCTGAATATGCTTCGAGAGAACGGGGGGCATCGTGAAGACCACAGAGCAGAAACCCGGTCTGAGTCGGCGCGCCTTCCTCAAAGTCGTGATCATGGCGTCGGGGTCCCTCATGATCGGCGTAACAAAGGCAAGCACCGCTACCATAGCGAAAGCGGCCGGCGAGCCCTGGATACCCAACCTCTACGTCCGTATCGACCGCGACGGCAGGATCACCATCGTCAGTAAGAACCCAGAGGCGGGCCAAGGTGTGAAAACCGCCCTCCCGATGGTGGTGGCGGAGTGCTTGGAGGTCGACTGGAAGACCGTCCATGTCGAACAGGCGCCCCTGGACGACCGCTACGGGCGCCAAGTCGTAGGTGGCAGCCGGGGTACGCCTGATGGCTGGGATGATCTGCGCATCGCCGGCGCGGGCGCACTTTACCTGCTTACGGCCGCCGCGGCACGGAAATGGAGCGTGCCGGCGTCTCAATGCATAGCCCGAAACGGCAGCATCGTGCACCGCCCCTCCGACCGCTCTGCGCGATACGAGACCCTGCTGGATATTGCGGCCGGACTGCCGGTTCCGGATGTGTCCGAATTGAAGCTGAAGAGGCGTCCCGGGGAATTTAGCCTGCTGGGCAGCTTCGTGCCCGGTGTCGATAACCCAAAAATTGTCACCGGGCAGCCGCTGTTCGGTTGCGACATCCGAATCGACGGCATGCTTTACGCGATCTACGAGAAGTGCCCCGCATATGGCGGAAAAGTGCGCAGCGCCAACATCGAAGAGATTGCGAAATTGCCCGGCGTCACCCATGCGTTCGTGGTGGAAGGCACGCAGGATCTGACTGGGCTATTGCCGGGCGTCGCCATCGTTGCGAAGAGCTGGTGGGAAGCCGACTCGGCGCGGCGGAGATTGCGGGTGACATGGCGCAGCGGCCACACGGACTCCACTGTCGACTACGACACCAAGGCGGAGGCGCTGAGCCGTGAAGCGGGAGCGACGCTGCGCTCGGACGGTCATGTCGAAACGGCGTTGGAATCGGCGAAAACTGTCGTCACGGCGAGTTATTACTACCCTTTCGTGTCCCACGCCAACATGGAACCACAGAACTGCACGGCCCTGTACCACGAGTCGGGAGCCATGGAACTGTGGGCACCCTCGCAGAACCCGAAAGCGGGCAGGATACTGATTGCAGAAACACTGGGCATCCCCGAGAACAGCATCCGCGTCAATCTCACGCGTATCGGCGGCGGCTTCGGCCGCCGCCTGGTCAACGATTTCATGGTGGAGGCGGCGTGGATCGCCCGTGAGATCCGCGGTGCCGTGCAACTTCAGTGGAGCCGGGAGGACGACATGCGTCACGATTTCTATCGTCCTGCGGCCTGGCATCATTTCACCGCAGGCATTAACGATCGTAACTCCATGATCGCCTTCGACCACCATTTCGTGACCTTCGGAAAAGACGGAAGACCGGCTTCCGGAGCAGGTATCCCATCCGGTCACTATCCGGCAGGCCTCGTGCCTCATTTCCGTTTGCGACGGTCGGTCATCGAGACCAACGTGCCCACCGGCCCGTGGCGGTCTCCCGGACATTCGGCTTACTGCTGGGCCTACCAGAGTTTCTTCGATGAGGTGGCACTGGCCGCGGGACGTGACCCGCTGGCGTTTCGCCTCGACCTGCTGTCGAAATCCTATGGCAAGCCGCCCCTGGACCTGACGCGGACGCGCGCAACATTGGAACTGGCCGCCAGCAAGGCGGGCTGGGGACGCAAGCTAGATGACAACCGCGGCCTAGGCATGGCGTTTCATTTCGATCATGGCGGGTTCGTTTCGCACGTCGCGGAAGTGGTGGCCGACGGGTCCCGCGTCAAGGTCGAAAAAGTCTATTCAGCTGTGGATGTCGGGCCGGTCATCAACCTCAGCGGGGCCAAAAACCAGGTGGAGGGCTGTGTGATTGACGCACTCAGCACGGCACAACTGGAAATCACCTTCGCCAATGGCGCGGCCGAGCAAGGCAATTTTGACAACTACGGTCTGTTGCGTATTAACCAGTCGCCCGAAGTCGAGTGTCATTTCCTCCAGAGTGACAATCCGCCCAGCGGACTCGGCGAACCCCCGATAGCGCCGGCGACGCCGGCCATTACCAACGCCATTTTTGCCGCAACGGGTACGCGAATCCGTAAGCTGCCCTTGATCAGGTCCGGTATCAGAATATAGCTTCAGCCCTCCTCAACCCTGCAGCTGGAAATCGAACGTCGTGTTCTGGCCGGTTATGCTCGTTGCCGATCCCAACAACCGTGGAGATTGCGACGACGTTGAACGGCAGGTAACTGCCCGAACTCGGAACTAACCAAGAGAATACCCGAGTATTTTACTCGGATGACCTTAGTCGACCCTAAACGGAAGCACAGAATTCCAGCCTGGAGGTCCGAAACGTACTGATACCCGCCATTTAGCCATGGCTAATATACCCGGTTCTGGATGCTGCCCACCATGCCACGGAGCCTCACCCCTGCGCGCGGGGATTTAATTGCCTCGGTTCAGCGTGAACCGAGGCATATTGGGCCATAGCAGTGAGCGCATTATAAGCCGATGCTGGCCTGGCGGCGGGTTTTTCTTGTGACCATGACGTGACCACAGGACTTGAACAAAAAAGTCGGATCGAGGCTGACTTGTTTAACTCATTGTAATGTTGGGTTTATTTGGTGGGCGATGCTGGGTTCGAACCAGCGACCCCTGCCGTGTGAAGGCAGTGCTCTCCCGCTGAGCTAATCGCCCCGTATATTTATCAATGAGTTAGCGTCGTCAAGTTTCATAATTTGGCAAAACTGTGACTACGATGTACTACGTGTGACACGTTTTGACTGTCGGTGCTACGCAAATCACTACGCTCGAGAGCCTCCACGCCGGCCCGGGCATTGTCTGGTGATAAATGCGCATACTTCATTGTCGTCGATATGCTGGAGTGGCGCAATATATCGGCCACAGTGCGCAAC